>JAFOWI010000006.1 GCA_017425985.1 Bacteroidaceae bacterium
CGACGAGCGCGAAAGCACGCTCAACCAGTTGCTCACAGAAATGGACGGCTTTGGCAACAACTCGGGCGTCATCATCCTTGCAGCAACCAACCGCGTAGAAATCCTTGACGAAGCACTGCTCCGCGCCGGACGCTTCGACCGGCAAATCCACGTAGAACTCCCTGACCTCCAGGAGCGCATCGCCATCTTCGGCGTTCACCTCAAACCTCTGAAGAAAGAAGAAAATCTCGACATCGACTTCCTGGCTCGCCAGACTCCGGGTTTCTCGGGCGCTGACATTGCCAACGTATGCAACGAAGCAGCGCTCATCGCTGCACGCCACAACAAGAGCGTTGTGAGCAAGCAGGACTTCCTCGACGCTGTGGACCGCATCATCGGTGGTTTGGAGAAGAAAACGAAGGTAATGACGCTCAACGAAAAGCGCACCATCGCTATCCACGAAGCAGGCCACGCCAGTGTGTCGTGGATGCTGGAACATGCCAATCCGCTCGTAAAGGTGACCATCGTTCCGCGCGGACAAGCACTTGGCGCAGCATGGTACCTGCCCGAAGAACGCACCATCACTACGAAGAACCAAATGCTCGACGAAATCTGCGCAACACTCGGCGGACGTGCAGCCGAAGAACTCTTCACAGGCAACATCTCATCGGGAGCGCTCAACGACCTGGAGACTGTGACGAAGCGTGCCTACGGCATGGTGGCATACCTGGGTATGAGCGAATCGCTCTCCAACCTCTGCTATTACAACAACCAGGAATACGGATTCACGAAACCCTATTCCGAACGCACCGCCGAGAAGATTGACGAAGAAGTGCGCAAGCTCATCAACGAGCAATATCAGCGCGCAAAGCAAATTCTCTCCGAAAATGCAGCGAAGCACGCTGAACTTTCACAACTCCTCTGCGACAAGGAAGTAATCTTCACCGAAGACGTTGAAAACATCTTTGGCAAACGTCCTTGGAAGAGCCGCGCCGACGAAATTCTGGAAGCGCAGGAACCCAAGAACGAAGATTTCGTAACAGATCGTACTGACGAGCTCGAAGCCGTGCAGAAGTTGATAGAACAAGAGCGCGAACAAGAAAAGGAAAAGCAAAACTCAGAATCGGAAGCATAGAGTCTATAGTTCAAAAGCATCTATAGAACCTATAGCACCTACCATAACAACAAACAACAACGAATGAAAAACTTTATCATCCGCACCATCACTGGTTTACTCTTTGCGGCAGTGCTCATAGCGAGCATTGTTTATTCACCTTTCACATTGATTGCTTTGTTCAGCGTTGTGACGGGACTCACCATTTGGGAATTTTCGGGCATTGTAAACAAGCATGAAGGTGCCAACATGAATGGGTTAATCAGCTCCGTTGCAGGCTTCTACTTAGTTGTGGCAGTAGGAGGATTAAGCATGGGCTACACGGGAGGAAGAGAATTCATCCCCTACCTCATCACTATCATCTACCTGCTCATTAGCGAACTCTACCGCAAAGCCGACAATCCGCTAAAGAACTGGGCGTATGCTTTTGCTTCGCAAGTGTATATAGCCCTACCCTTCTCACTGCTGATGTTCCTCGGTTCATGGTACGACTCATATAATAATAAGGTGGAATACGTTTGGATTATGCCCCTCTCTATCTTCATCTTCTTGTGGATGAGCGATTCGGGAGCTTACCTCGTTGGAAGTCTGCTAAGCCGCTATTTCCCCGCCAAACTCTTTCCTCGCATTTCGCCCAAAAAGTCGTGGGTAGGTAGCATCGGTGGTGGACTCCTATGCGTAGCTGTTGCCGTAGGTATTCACCACTTCTTTCCACAACTCATGAACCTTTGGCAATGGATGGGGCTAAGCCTCACAGTCTGCATAGCAGGTACATATGGCGACCTCATCGAAAGTTTGCTGAAGCGTCAATTAGGCATCAAGGACAGTGGTAATATTTTGCCTGGTCATGGTGGTTTCCTCGACCGCTTCGACTCTGCACTCCTTGCAATACCAGCTTCAGTAGTATATCTCTATTGCGTACACGTTTTGTAAATGAAGTAGAGTTGACGAGTTTAGAGTTGACGAGTTAACGAGAGGATTAGACGCGAACGCTGAAAATATCGCATGGTCGCTAATCGTTAACCGTGAATCACTCAACGTTCAACGCTAAACGTTAAAACACTAAAAAACATTCATCATTTCAATAAAAAAACAACATCTTATGAGAAAAGATTTTTCACATGTTGGCAAATGCGCCTTGCTTGCGTTGTCACTCGGTGTTGCTACTCCACAAAGCACAATAGCTTTGAACGAAGCAACTACTGTAGTAGCAAACAATAGCCAACAGCAGATTGCCCGCATATCGAAAATCAATCCGACAACGGTAGAAGTAGTCTTTGCAAATGGTCAGCGTGCATCGTTCGACTTTTTCGGACAAAACATCTTCCGCCTCTTTCAGGACAATAACGGTGGCATCATTCGTGATCCCAAAGCAAATCCTGAAGCACAAATATTAGTCAACTCTCCCCGACGTGCTGTAGGTGAAGTAGAAGTAAAGAAAGAACAAGGTGGCTATACCATCAGCACTCCTCGCATCGAAATCAAACTCAACGAAAAGACAGGTTTGATGACCGTAATCGATTGCGAAAAGGACAAAGTTGTCATTGAAGAAATTGCTCCCAAGCTCTTCGAAGGCAAGAAGACAACTCTCACACTCGCTGGCCACGACAATGAATACTTCTATGGTGGTGGTGTGCAAAACGGACGTTTTTCTCACAAGGGAAAAGTCATCGCTATCGAAAACACTAACAACTGGGTGGATGGTGGTGTAGCTTCGCCCACTCCCTTCTATTGGTCAACAAATGGCTACGGTGTGATGTGGCACACATTCAAGAAGGGTGCCTATGACTTTGGCGCTAAGAAGGCAGGTGAAGTAGTACTCTCACACGAAGAAAATTACCTCGACGTGTTCTTCATGGTGAACGATGGTCCCGTTAGCCTCCTCAACGACTTCTACCAGCTCACGGGTAACCCCGTGCTTCTCCCCAAGTTTGGTTTCTACATGGGTCACCTCAATGCTTACAACCGCGACTATTGGACAGAAGCAGAAAAACCACTTCGCCACCCCATGACTTATGAGGACGGCAAGCAATATAACGAAAGTCAGAAGAACAATGGCGGCATCAAGGAAAGTTTGAACGGCGAACTCCCTGGCAACTACCAGTTCTCGGCTCGTGCAGCTGTTGACCGCTATTTGAACAACGACATGCCCCTCGGATGGTTTGTTCCTAACGATGGTTATGGAGCGGGGTACGGTCAGACCAGTTCTCTCGATGGAAATATTCAAAACTTGAAGGAATTTGGTGATTATGCTCGTGCAAAGGGTGTAGAAATTGGTCTTTGGACGCAGAGTAGTCTTCATCCCAATGAAGGTATCGAACCCCTCCTTCAGCGCGACCTTGTGAAGGAAGTGCGTGACGCAGGTGTACGCGCGCTCAAAACTGACGTGGCTTGGGTAGGTGCTGGCTACAGCTTCGGTTTGAACGGTATTACGGACGCCGCTAAGGTGATGACGTATTACGGTTCTAACGCACGCCCCTTCATCATTACGCTTGACGGTTGGGCTGGTTCTCAGCGCTACGCAGGTATTTGGAGCGGTGACCAAACGGGTGGCGACTGGGAATACATCCGCTTCCACATCCCCACGTTCATTGGCGCAAGTCTGTCAGGTCAGCCCAATATTTCAAGTGACGTTGACGGTATCTTCGGTGGTACAAACGTGCCCGTAAACGTGCGTGAACACCAGTGGAAGACATGGACTCCCATGGAACTCAATATGGACGGTTGGGGTTCTAATCCCAAGTATCCTCATGCGCTTGGCGAACCCGCTACTTCTATCAACCGCTGGTACATGAAGTTGAAGGCGGCGCTCATGCCTTACACATATAGCATTGCGCGTGAAGCCGTTAACGGCAAGCCTATGATTCGTGCGATGTTCTTGGAATACCCCAACGAATATACACTCGGCGTAGCTACGCAATATCAATTCCTCTACGGTCCCTCATTCCTCGTTGCTCCTATCTATAAGGACACTAAGATGGATGAAAAGGGCAATGACATCCGCGACGGTATCTACCTCCCCGAAGGTACGTGGGTGGACTACTTCAACGGCAATGTTTACGAAGGCGGATGCATCATCAACAACTATGATTCTCCCCTGTGGAAGCTCCCCGTATTCGTAAAAGGGGGTGCTATCATCCCCATGAGCAAGCCTCACAATACGCCCAATGAAGTGGCAAAGGATTGGCGTGGTTATGAAATCTATGCACTTGAAGGTTGCACGTTCAATGAGTATGACGACGACGGCGATACTCAGGAATACCTCTACGGTCGTAACACGATAACTCCCATCGCTACCAACGTAGAAGGCAAGAAACTCACCATCAACATCGGTGCTACAACGGGTGACTTTGAAGGTTTCGAACCCAACAAGGCTACTGAAATCCGCATCAACGCTACGGCTGCTCCCAAGAAGGTCGTACTTAAGGTGGGTAAGAAGAAGATTACACTTAAGCCCGTTGCAAATGTGAAGGATTTGGAAACACATCACAATTTCTATTGTTTTGAAGAAGCGCCCAACCTCAACCAGTTTGCGACTCCCGGAAGTGAATTTGCGAAGGAAGTGATTACGAAGAACCCGCAGATTGTTATCCAACTCGCCAAGTATGACATCACCGCAAACGACTTTGAAATCATCGTTGACGGTTTTGAATTTGCTCCCGCTGACCACTTGAAGAAGAGCCACGACACACTCGCCGCTCCAAAGGTGAACTTCACAGAAGAAAACATCAAGCCCTACGACCTTGCTCCCTCATGGGAAAAGGTGGAAAATGCTGACTTCTACGAAGTAGAATTCCAGGGCATGCGCTACTCTACAATTACTGGTTTGAGTCTCAACTTTGAAGCGCTCAATGTTGAAACGGAATACGAGTTCAAGGTGCGTGCCGTGAATGCCGACGGTGTTTCGGAATGGACAACGGCAAAGGCTACGACGCTCTCTAATCCCCTTGAATTTGCCATCCAAGGCATCAAGGCAAGCGTGACTTGCGAAGACCAACCTGGTCAGACTATTGCGAAGCTCTTTGACTTCGACATAAAGAGCGGTTGGCACACGAAGTGGGGTAAGGGTGAAGCTGTGCCCTTCGATATGGTTATCGACCTCCGCACGCTCAACCAACTCGACCGCTTCGAATACTATCACCGCGAAGATGGTGGCAACGGTACTATTCTCGAAGGTACAATTGCTTACAGCACTGACAAGCAAAATTGGAGCGAACCTGAAGCCTTCTCATGGCCTCGTCTCGGTGCGATGGTAACACACACATTCAAGGGTAACCCCACTGCTCGCTACATCAAGATTTCAGTAACAAATGCCGTTGGTAACTTCGGTTCGGGCAATGAAATGTATGTGTTCAAGGTGGCAGACACAGAAAGTGTGCTCCAGGGCGATATCAACCGCGACAAGCGCATTGACAACAACGACCTCACGTCATACATGAACTATACAGGGCTCCGCACTATCGATGGCGACTTCGACTATGTAAGCATTGGTGATGTGAACAAGAACGGCCTTATCGACGCATTCGACATCTCTGTAGTTGCAACAGAACTCGACGGTGGCGTACGTGCTTCTAACGACAAGGTGGCAGGTAGTCTTGAACTCACTCCCAACGTGAAGGCATACAAGGCGGGTGACATTGTTGAAATCAAGGTGAGCGGTAAGGACTTGAACGCCGTGAACGCACTCAGTTTCGGCCTTCCCTACAACACTGCTGAATTTGAATATGTAGGTGTAGAACTCGTAGGCATGAAGGATATGGTGAACCTCACTTACGACCGTCTCCACTCTAACGGTCAGAAGGCCCTCTACCCCACATTCGTGAACCGTGGCAACAACGCTCTTCTCGACAATGGTACAAACCACCTCTTCACCATCAAAATGAAGGCAAAGAAGGCTGGTAAGTTCAACCTCAAGGCTGTTGACGGTATCCTTGTAGACCGCAACCTCGGTACTGTAGCTTTCTAAAATATGTAGCGCTCACTATGAGCTGACACATATAAATAAATAGACCGCCCCTTTTTCAATTGGAGCGGTCTATTATTTTATTCAATTGGTGCTTGATAACAGCATTGAGAGAAAGGGGAAATTATAAGGGAGATATTTCAAACTAAGTCCGACATAATTTGAAATATCTCCCTTATAGTTTTAAGTACAATTGACTAAGTTTTTACGATGCTCAAATTATCCTCTCATCCAAAGGATATAAGCCAGCGAAACTACGCTGATAATCAACCATAACAAGACTCCCAATTTCAAAGGTTTTACACCGACGGCCTTAATCTTATCCACGGAGAGCGAAGCTCCGATAAAAAACATCGTAAGGATTAAGCACTTACGCGCTATTCCAGAAATAAAAATTCCAACTTCTGGCACATTCTCCAACAAGTAGGTATTGAGAAGCATTGCCGCAACAAACCAAAGAATAAACCAGGGAATATAGACCTTCTGTTGCTTGTTCTTAAACAGTAACGCCAACACAATCGCCAAGGGGATTATCCAAAGGGCACGTGTCAACTTAATAGTTGTAGCTACCTGCAAGGCTTCTTCGCCATAAGCGCTTCCGGCTCCTACTACAGAACTTGTGTCATGAATGGCTATGGCTGCCCACATTCCAAATTCTTGTTGAGATAAATCTAACCAATGTCCCAAAACGGGAAATAGAAACAAAGCTATCGCATTAAGAATGAATACTGTTGCTAATGCCATGGACATCTCACTATCTTTCGCCTTTATCGTAGGACCTATGGCAGCAATGGCACTTCCGCCACATATAGCAGTCCCTGAACTAATTAAATAAGCAGTAGACTTATTCACACCAATATATTTAAGCCCAATAATGACTCCTACCACCATAGTGCCTATTACTGAAAGAATTGTAAATAGCATCCCTTCGCCTCCCGATGCTAAAGATTCCTGAAGGTTCATACTAAAGCCAAGACCTACTACCGAATATTGTAGCAACTTTTTCGATGCTGCCTTATTAAACTTAGAATATGTTGGACCAAATATCAACGCAAACAGCAAACCTATGAACAACACCAACGGAGCTGTTACTTCGCCAGTCAACACCCGAACGGTCGGCCAATAGTCAAGCACAAGCAACAAAGCAATACCACTTAATATACCTACGTAAAACTCCTTACCATGCTCCATTAATCTAAAACTCATACCTTCTCACATTTTAACAGCATTTATATGTATATATATGTCCCATGGACTCTAATGATGTGGACAATTATGCTCACCATCATGCGCTTCGCATCCTTTACCTGAATCCAAAATAAATCCGGTAAGATACCCCTTCACAACACTCTCCACATCGTCCGAGCATCCACGCACAACCTTAATACCATGTTCTGTAAGTTTGCGCAAAGCGCCCTCACCCATACTTCCAGCAAGCATCACTTCGACGCCTAACTGTTGCAAATCTTGGGCAATACCCGACTTGCATCCGCAACCTTGGGGCGAAGGAAGCGTTTCGGTACGCACAATCGTTTTATCCTCAATCGTAAAAATAGTATAGTGGTCGCAATGACCAAAATGGTTATCAACAACACCATCGCGTGTTGGAACTGCAATTTTCATAATTCATGTATATTTATTAAATGAGTAATTCTTTTTTATTAGTGAAACAAAATTACAAACTTTTCCTAAAATCATAAGGCTTCAAAGATATATATCTATGAAAATAGGGGTTTGGTCGAATTTCAATAATAAAATTAAAGACAATTAGTCCTTAAACTCACAACATTCCATTATCTTTGCATTGTCAACAACGAAGGCTTTGCTTTCTTGTTAAAACTTTCGATTTAAAATAATCATCTGCTATTATGAAAAAGATTGCATTATCCCTCATCTTTGCTTTAGCATTGCCCACAATGCTCCATGCACAAGAACCCAACGAAGAACAACGCGTAGAGCGTATGCAAAAAATGACTGAACGTGTTGCTAAACGTTTAAAGCTTGCGAACGAAAACGAAGAATGGTTTAAACAAACCTATACAGCTTACTTGCTTGCATTGGAAGAAGTACAGACAATGTACCCCCGCACAAGAGAAGTAAAGGAAGACACCCCAAACGAAGAATTGCTTAAGAGCATTGAGAATAGCTTTAAGCGTAGCGAAGCTGAAGTCAGCGTAAAGCGCACATTCCTCGCTGTATTTAGCGAAAAGCTCACTCCAGCTCAGCTCCACGAAATCTTCGTGCCTTCGCGCCCACAGCGTACGAATCGTGGTGGTCAGCCCAACTTTGGTGGAATGCCTCCCGGAGGTTTCCCGCCTATGAGAGAATTTTAATGTCCACACATACATTGAAAACCCATCAATTAAAAAACATCTAAAAACCAACTCTCAAACAAAATACAACTATGAAAAAAATGATTTTCTCGCTTGCCATGCTCTTCATTGCTGGTAGCGCAATGGCACAGAAACCTTGTGACGGAAAAAACCAACAATGCACACCCGAACAAAAGGCTGCATTCGTAAAAAAGCATTCTGAAGGATTAGCAAAACGACTCATGCTCGACGACGCAACCACAGCCTGGTTTGTGCCCCTCTATGTAGAATACCTCAACAAAGTTCACGACAACTGCAAGGATTGCAAGTCCATGAGTTGCGAAAACGCAACTTCAGATGCTGACATCCTTAAAAAAATGGAAGAATGCTTCGACCGACAGGAAAAGCTCCTGAAAATCAAGCGCGACTTTTTCAAGAAATTCAAGCAGAAACTCACACCTCGTCAGCTCCAAATCGTGATGAAGGAAACTTGCAACAAAAAGGGTAAGAATGGCAAGGGATTCCACAAGCGTGCAGGAAAGAAGGGCATGCACCCCGGAATGCACCACATGAACAAAGGTAAAGGCATGAAGCCCTGCCCTCAAGGCAAAAAGGACTGCAAAGCTGCAACGCCCAATTGCCCCAACGATAAGAAGTAAGCACTCAAAAATACTGAAACATATCGGTCGATAATTTAGTGGATGTGTCAAGACAAAAAAAGTCTGACACATCCACTATTTTTTTAACTTAAAAATCCGCTCAAACCTACACAAACGTACCCACAATTTAACTGCAAAAAAAGTTGTATTTTCAGCTACTAAAACTACGTTTTTAGCCAAATGTTAAAATCGCAAAATTTTGACAGATTTTGACAAAATTGATAAATATCAAAAAATGCATAGTTTTAACAATTATTAACTAAATGGCCCCAAAATCGGAGTTTCTCGCACTGAAAGCAGCCTAATTTTTCACAACATCGGACTTCCGAAAAACAACATCGGAGGTAATTTTAACAACATCGGACCTTGTTTTAACAACCTTTGA
>JAFOWI010000090.1 GCA_017425985.1 Bacteroidaceae bacterium
AACGGCGTAATGAGAAATGCTCCTGATGTTTGCTCGCAGATATTTTTTTCTCACGCGGACTTCACGGATTTCGCGGAGGCGCACTTGCTTCGCGTGCTTACTTTGCGGGCGGTGTATGTTCGCCCCTCGTGGGGCGGCGGGCCGACATAAAGTGGCCCCTACACCATGCGGGGTGTTCGTATTACGAAATACGCCGAATGGTTCTGTGAGTTCTGTGAAGTCTGTGTGAAATACAAATTTGTCTATACGAAATTTAAATTTACGTTCACAACATCCTCGCGCCAAACCACGGCCTGAAGGGCCAAACCGCACCAAGCCCAGGGTAAGCGACGAAGGAGCGACACCCTGGGGAATAAGTAGGATGCGAGTGGCGCTCTGAAAGAGCAAAAGCATTGTATATCAACATCATCATTGCTTTTGCCCCCTTCGGGGCGCACTCCGCGATGACATCGTTACCCGGGGCGTTGCCCCGGGCTTGATGCTCGCTGGCCTTTCAGGCCGCATGGCGTAACAATTTTACAATGCAAACGCTAAATTTGCCAATAAAACCACCTGGATACGCTGCATAACGCAATCAAATTCAACCGACAACGCACGGACCACCATTCGGAACGCATATATTCGCCCCTGACGTGGCGGCGGGTCGACATAAAGTGGCCCTTACACCGGCCGGAACGTTAGCTCACGGAAATATCCCGAACGGCGCTACGAATACCCCTGAGGCAAGCTTCATTTCCGCAAAATCCGTTGGAATCCGAACTGAGGTTTCGCCGCGTAATAGGCATTTACGCTACTATATACAGACGCTGCGCGCTGCATAGGGCGACAAAATCTCAATGCTGACGTAGAAATTGCCATGCACGCTTTGCCGAATGCTCAAAAAACGCTATTTTTGCACGTTAGTATCATCTTTATATTATTATAGCCCCATGATGAAGAAAATCATAACCACATTTGCATTTTGTTTAGGCGTAGCGTGCATGGCGCAGGCTCAGCAACCGGTAGCTACCGACACACTCAGCGTGCCAACCGACACCATCAATACCCCTGTTGACACGGTTCACACAGCAGCCGACCTGCTTCAAACCTCTGTCACCGAATTGCCCCCCGCGCCTCAGTTTGGCTACATCAGCTACTCGCAGGTGATGGCCGAAATGGTGGAGTACAAGGACGCCATGCTCAAGCTCAAGAACTTGCGCAAGAAGTATGAAGACGAAGCCACGTACAACGAAACCACCTTCAAGCGCCAGTTTGCCGAATACCTGCAAGGACAGAAGGACTTTCCTCAAAGCATCATGCTCAAGCGTCAGCGCGACCTTCAGGAAGAACTGGAGAAGAGCCTCGCCTTCCGTCAGGACGCTGAAGAACAGCTGAAGAAAGCCGAAGCCGAACTGCTTGCGCCCGTCAAGGCTCGCCTCAACGAAGCCATCATCCTGGTGGGCGGCAAACTTGAGTTGGACTACGTCTTCAACATCGACAACCATGCCTTGCCCTACATCAATCCTAAGAAAGTGGTGGACGTAACCTCTTTCGTGAAGCAACACCTGATGCCCGGCTCTGCGGCACAATAAACTTACGTGGCACAGCCCACTGCCCCTTAGCGAGCAGCGAGCGGTGCCTCTTTACTTTTTTCAAACATGCACCCCATTGGTATTTTCGACTCAGGCTATGGTGGGCTCACTATTCTTCACCAAATACGCCAGCGCCAGCCGCAGTACGACTACTTGTACTTAGGCGACAACGCGCGCGCACCCTATGGTTCACACTCGTTCGAAATCGTGTATCAGTACACGCTGCAAGCTGTTGAGGAACTCTTTGCCCGCGGGTGCGAACTCATCATCCTGGCTTGCAACACAGCCTCAGCAAAGGCCTTGCGCACCATTCAGCAGTCGGACCTCAAGCGTTTTGGCCCGGATAAGCGCGTCCTGGGCATCATCCACCCCACAGTGGAAGCCCTCGACAACCTTACCACCTCGCGCCACATAGGTATCCTTGCCACGCAAGGCACCATCAACTCCAACTCCTACGAAATTGAAATTGCCAAGCTGCATCCCGACATCAAGGTGACGGGACAAGCCTGCCCGCTATGGGTGCCGCTCGTCGAGAACAACGAATTCGACACCCCCGGCGCAGACTATTTTGTGCAGAAATACCTTAACGCCATCCTTGAAAAAGATGCGCGCATCGACACACTGATATTGGCGTGCACTCATTACCCATTGTTGCTCAAGAAGATACACGAGTTCATCCCACCCGGCATCAACGTCATCCCGCAGGGCAAGTACGTGGCCGAAAGCCTCGACAACTACCTGCGTCGCCATCCCGACATGGCCGAACGTTGCAGTAAGGGCGGCAGTTGCAAATTCCTGACAACGGAGAGTGCGGAGAAATTCTGCGAAAACGCCACCCTCTTCATGCGTCAGGCGGTGGACGTTGAAAAAATCACACTTCATCATTAAGCACCTCAAACATCCATAATGAAAACCCTCTTCCACAGACTACAACGCATCATCCCCGGAGTTTTATGCCTCGGGACGATGCTCATCATAGCATGCGCCAACCCCGGTTCGGGCCCCGACGGCGGACCTTTCGACGAGGAAGCCCCCTACATCGTGGGCACAAAACCCCGCTTGGGACTCACCAATTCCACTACGCAGAAAGTGCAGATTATCTTCAACGAAAATGTCAGCGTCGAAAACGCTACGGAGAAAATCACCATCTCACCTCCGCAAATCGAGATGCCCAATATCAGCTACGGCGGCAAGAAAATCTCCGTCACACTGCGCGATACGCTCCTGCCCAACACTACTTACACCATCGACTTCTCCGATGCCATCGAGGACAACAACGAGGGCAACCCCTTGGGCAACTTCACCTACTACTTCTCCACTGGCGACAACATCGACACCATGGAAGTAGCGGGCCACGTGCTCGACGCTGCCACGCTCGAACCCGTTAAGGGCATGCTCGTAGGCCTTCATAGCGACACAGCCGACACAGCCTTCACAAAGAAACCCTTCGAACGCGTGGGGCGCACAGATGCTACGGGCCGCTTCTCCATCAAAGGCGTCAAGCCCGGCTCCTATCGCCTCTATGCCCTCAACGACCAAGACAACAACTATAGCTTCACGCAAAAAGGGGAGCGCCTGGCGTTCTACGACAAGATTATCGTGCCCACATGCTTTCGCGACGTGCGCCAGGACACACTATGGCGCGACACAGTGACCTACGACACCATCCTACACGTGCCCTACACGCACTTCCTGCCCGACGACGTAGTGCTAATGGCATTCATGGAGTCAGGACAAGCACGCCACTTACTGAAATACGAGTTTCCGACGCCCAAACAGTTCACCTTCTACTTCACAGCTCCGTCGGCCCACAAACCCGAACTGAAAGGCCTCAACTTCGACGCAACCAATGCCTTCATTGAAAACACTTCGAAGGGCAATGACACACTGATGTACTGGCTACGCGACACCTTGCTCATGCAACGCGACACGTTGACCATCGCATATACTTACGAAACGATGGACGATTCGATCCAGCTACCCTTCCTGCTGACGGACACCTTCGACCTCGTACCGCGCAAAAAAATGGCTAAGATTCGCGAGGAACAACAGGAAGCCTACGAAAAATGGCTGAAACAGAAGGAGAAACGAAACAAGAAAGGCGACTTCTCACAGGAGACGATGCCCGTGGAGTTCCTCAACATCATAGGCCGCAGACTCTCCGTCATCTCGCCCATCCAAAACCAACCCCTCGAATTCGAGGAGCCACTCACGCGCCTCGACACGACAGCCATCCACCTAAAACTGAAAACCTCGGACACAACCTTTGTCGATGCCCCCTTCCAGCTACGTACACACCCCTACGACATTCGTAAGTTTGAGATTGTCAGCGAATGGCGCCCGGGCCAAAGCTACGAAGTGCACATCGACTCAGCTGCCATCGAAGGAATCTCGGGCCGACACACCAACCAATTCAAGTTCCGCTTCGAAGTGGGCACAAACGAAAACTTCGGCTCCGTATTCTTCCTCCTGCCCGACGCTCCGCAAAACAGCGTCGTACAACTCCTACAGGACGAGAAAAAAATCGTGGCGCAGGTAGCTATCAAGGACCAGCGCGCCGACTTTTTCTACATCTCCCCCGGCACCTACTACGCCCGCCTCTTCGACGACCGCAACCAAAACGGTATTTGGGACACGGGCGAATACGCTGAGCAGCTGCAACCCGAGGACACTTACTACTTCCACGAAGAAATCGGCGTTCGCGCCAACTGGGACGTAGAGTTGACCTGGAAACTTTCCTTCCTGCCTCGCACGCAGCAAAAACCCGAAGCACTCAGGAAAGCAAAGAAGGACAGCAAGAAACAAACAGCCCGCGAACGCAACCTGGAGCGCGAACGCAGGCGAAAATAAATCTTTACAAACAAAAACCATGCGCCATCTACTCACCACCATAGCGCTACTATTTTCAATGGTATGCTCAGCGCAGTGTCCGGCAACGAACACCGCCTTCAATAGTGGCGAACATTTAGAGTACGACCTCTACTTTAACTGGAAATTCATCTGGTTTAAAGTTGGGTCCGCCGAAATGGACATCAAGCAAGTCAGCTACAAAAACGAGCCAGCCTACAGGGCTTACCTCATCACGCGCGGTTCGAAAACCGCCGACCGCTATTTCGTCATGCGCGACACGCTTACGTCCTACGTCACCAAAGACCTCGTTCCGCTCCACTACGTGAAAGCCGCCTTCGAAGGCAAGAGCTACCGCAAGGACGAGGTTAGCTACACCTACACCTCGGAGGGCACGCACGTTGACATGAGTTACAAGAAAAACGAGCGCCCCACCGTGTTCCGAAGCGTAGATATCCCCGACTGCGCCTACGACATGATTAGCATGCTGCTCAAGGCACGCTCTTTCGACAGCAGCAAGTTTAAGAAAGGCGACTGCATTGAATTCATGATGGCAGACGGCAAGGACTGCACGCTGCAGAAAATCATTTTCCGTGGGAAGAAAAACTTCACAAACGAACACACGGACGAAAAATATCGCTGCCTGGTGTTCTCATTCGTTGAGGTTGAAGACAACGATGAGAAGGAAATCGTCACGTTCTACATCACCGACGACGCCAACCACCTCCCCGTGCGCCTCGACCTCAACCTGCGCTTCGGTTCGGCAAAGGCCTTCCTCATCAACGCTAAGGGCGTGCGCAATCCGCAGACCTCATTATTGAAATAATCCAACCAGCTCACGACGTGAAACTCGTAATCGACGATAAAATCCCGTTTATCAAAGGCGAAGCCGAAAAATTGGGCAACGCCATCTATCTTCCAGGCAACAAAATCAGCGCCGCAGACGTAAGGGATGCCGATGTACTCATCACCCGCACCCGTACTCGCTGCGACGCTCAGTTGTTGAAAGAGGCTGCCGTAAAGTTTGTTGCCACCGCCACAATAGGTTTCGACCATATCGACACTGCCTTTATGGAGCAAGCCGGTATCGCCTGGACCAACTGCCCCGGTTGCAACGCAACGAGCGTTGCGCAATACGTAGAAAGTTCCCTGCTCGTGCTCGCCCACGACGGACTCATCAACCTCAACGATTGCACCGTGGGCATCATCGGTGTGGGCAATGTAGGCCGACGTGTAGCCGAACGCATCGAAGCTATAGGCTGTCGCGTCCTGCTCAACGACCCGCCACGTGCGGAAAAAGAGGTGGACTTCGCCTTGCGCCACTCCGAACTCTCGACCTTGCTCAAGGAATGCGACGTCATCACAATCCACACACCGCTTGTGACGACAGGCAATCACCCTACGCTCCACCTTGCCGACGAGCGTTTCTTCGCCCAGCTACGTAAGAGGCCCGTCCTCATCAATGCGGGGCGCGGAGAGGTGGTTTGTACAGAAGCCCTGCTCAGCGCGATCGACAAAGCTCAGGTGCGCGCTGCCATTATCGACACTTGGGAAAACGAACCCCACATCAACCTTAAACTCCTCAGCAAAGTATATATCGGCACACCACATATCGCCGGCTACTCCGCAGATGGCAAAGCCAACGGCACACGTATGTCGCTCGAAGCCATTGCCCGGCACTTCAAACGCACAGTTCACTTTGACGTTCACCCACCAATGTTGCCCGCAGACTTCTGCTATTACCCCGAAGGTGGCATCCCCGCTGATCCACGTCTGAGACTCTACGACCCACGTCGCGACAGCGAGGCGCTCAAGCAAGCCCCCGAAAACTTCGAAGCCCTCCGCGGCAACTATCCGCTGCGCAGAGAAACTTTCGACCCAACAAACTCATAACAACAATAAACCTACTATACACGAAGCCCCACTTATGGCACAAGAAGAACTTACCCCTATGATGAAGCAGTTTCACGACTTCAAGGCAAAGCACCCTGACGCCGTGTTGCTCTTTCGTTGTGGCGACTTCTACGAAACATACGGCAACGATGCTGTGATTGCATCGCAGGTGCTGGGCATTACGCTCACGCGCCGCAACAATGGAAAAAACGCTGTTGCTGCTGCCACCGAAATGGCAGGTTTTCCTCATCATGCCCTCGACACCTACCTGCCCCGACTCGTGAGGGCGGGCTACCGAGTAGCCATCTGCGACCAACTTGAGGACCCCAAGTTGGCAAAAAAACTGGTGAAGCGCGGCATTACTGAGCTTGTAACCCCTGGAGTTGCACTGTCGGACAACGTATTGAGCAGCAAGGAAAACAACTTCCTGGCAGCCGTGAATTTCGGTAAGGCTTCAGTGGGCATGGCGCTCTTGGACATTTCGACAGGCGAATTTCTGCTCACACAAGGTGCGCCCGAAACCATCGACAAACTGATTGGCAATTTCTCACCCAAGGAAATATTGGTGGAGCGCCGCATGAAGGACCGCTTTACGGGGCTTTACGGCTCAAAACATTTTATTTTCGAACTCGAAGACTGGGCGTTCAATCCGCTGACGGCACGCGAAAAACTCCTCAAGCACTTTGAGGTGAAAAACCTGAAGGGGTTCGGCGTCGAACACCTTTCGGAGGGCGTGATAGCTGCCGGCGCCATCATGACTTATCTGGAGCTGACGCAACACACGCAAGTGGGCCACATCACTCGTCTGCTCCCCATCGATGAAGACCGCTACGTGCGCCTCGACAAATTCACCGTGCGCAATCTTGAACTGGTGCGCTCCATGGCGGAAGGCGGCAAGTCGCTGCTGAGTGTGATCGACCGCACACTTACTCCGATGGGCGCACGCATGTTAAACCGCTGGTTGCTCTTTCCGCTGCGCTCAGCGCGCGATATTATGGAGCGCCACGACGCTGTTGAACACTTCTTCCGCCAGCCCGACTTCCGAAGTGTTTGTCAGGAAGAGCTTGAGCGCATTGGTGACCTCGAACGCATCGTTTCGAAGATTGCCGTCGGACGCATCAACCCTCGCGAAATGCAGCAGTTGCGCATAGCGCTCGATGGCATTGTCGTCATCAAGCAAGCCTGCGCCGAAGCCAACGACGAACGCATACGCAACATGGGCGAACAACTTGACAGTTGCGAAGAACTGCGCTCACGCATTGCCCACGACTTGCGCATCGACCCACCCGCCTTATTAAATAAAGGAGGGGTCATCGCTATGGGCGTCAACAACGAACTCGACGAGTTGCGCAACATTTCTACTTCAGGCAAGGACTATCTTCTTGAAATCCAGCAGCGCGAAAGCCAGGCAACAGGTATTCCGAGCTTAAAAATAGGTTTCAACAACGTCTTCGGTTACTACATCGAAGTGCGCAATACCTACAAGGACAACGTCCCTGCCGACTGGATTCGCAAGCAAACCCTCGCACAAGCCGAGCGCTACATCACGCAGGAATTAAAGGAGTACGAGGAACGCATCCTGGGCGCGGAAGACCGCATCCTGATGTTGGAAACACAACTTTTCAACGAACTTGTGCAATATTCCGTAGGCTTCATCGCACTGCTGCAACGCAATGCCCGCGCGCTCTCCACGCTCGACTGCCTGCACTCCCTGGCTTGCGTCGCAACGGAAAACAAATACGTGCGCCCTATCATTGACGAATCGCTGACGCTCGACATCAAGCAAGGACGCCACCCCGTAATCGAAACGCTCATGCCCGTGGGCGAAGAATACATCGCCAACGACGTGTTGCTCAATGCCGACTCGCAACAAATCATCATCATTACGGGTCCGAACATGGCGGGTAAGTCAGCGCTGCTCCGCCAAACGGCGCTCATCACATTGCTCGCACAGATAGGCTCATTCGTTCCCGCCGAGAGTGCGCACATCGGCGTAGTCGATAAGATTTTCACCCGCGTAGGAGCCAGCGACAACATTTCGATGGGCGAAAGTACATTTATGGTGGAGATGAGCGAATCGGCAAACATCATGAACAACATATCGCCTCGCTCGCTTGTGCTCTTCGACGAACTGGGTCGAGGCACGAGTACATACGACGGCATCTCGATTGCGTGGTCCATCGTGGAATACATCCACGAACACGCAGGGGCAACAGCGCGCACCCTCTTCGCTACCCACTACCACGAACTCAACGAGATGGAGCGCCTCTTCCCACGCATCAAGAACTTCAACGTCTCCGTAAAGGAGGTGAACAACAAGGTGGTCTTCCTCCGAAAACTCAAGCCGGGTGGTTCCGAACACTCCTTCGGTATTCACGTTGCACGCATTGCCGGCATGCCTCGCAAGGTCGTTGGCAGAGCAGAGACCATCCTCAAACAGTTGGAAAAAAACAACGCCAACAACGGAGCGCGCGAAACGGTGCAACAGATGGTCGAAAATCCCGGAATGACAGATACCCAACTCAGTATCTTCCAGCTCGACGACCCTGTGCTCATGCAAATCCGCGACGAACTCCTGCATCTCGACATCAACAACCTCACTCCGATGGAGGCACTCAACAAGCTCGACCTGTTGAAGCGCATCGTTGGAGGAAAGTGATTTACTCTTAGTAAACGAGTCTTTGGTAAATTGTAAGAAGGTAAGCTACTTGCAAACGAAAAACATCATCCAATGACCGCCGACCAATGTCTGCTAACGGTTGACTGCATCCTGCCGAAGGATGTCGGACCTCCGTTGACCGCAGTCGGACTAAGTTGCACTACTATCAACTCACAAAAAAATTACCCCTACTCCCCATACGATGGCAAAGAACAAAACCGTTTACGTCTGCTCCAACTGCGGACAGGAATCCTCAAAATGGCAGGGCAAGTGCGCAGCTTGTGGAGAGTGGAACACATTTAAGGAACTCCACATCCAGGCTGAAACCGGCAAGCACGCACAAACGCAAGCGCGCCATGCACTTACCGGACTCGGACAACAACGCACAACGCCCGTCAAACTTTCGGAAATCAACGCCGCAGAAGATCCACGCATCGACACCCACGATGCCGAACTCAACCGCGTACTGGGGGGAGGTTTGGTGCCTGGGTCGCTCGTTCTGTTAGGCGGAGAGCCGGGCATAGGTAAGTCCACATTGCTGCTGCAAACGATGCTGAACATGCGCGACCAACGCATTCTCTACGTGAGTGGCGAAGAAAGCGAACGACAAATCAAGTTGCGCGCCGACCGACTAACGCAGCAACCCTCAGACTGCATGCTCGTGTGCGAAACGAATCTGGAACAAATCTTTACGCACATCAAGAACACACAACCTACGCTTGTCGTCATCGACTCCATACAGACCATTGCATCGGAGAGCATCGAATCCTCGCCCGGCTCAGTGACGCAAATCAGAGAGTGCGCCGCCGCCATCCTTAAGTATGCCAAGGAAAGCAACGTACCCGTGCTGCTCATTGGCCACATCACGAAAGAGGGCAGCATCGCCGGTCCCAAAGTGCTCGAACACATCGTTGACACCGTTTTACAGTTCGAAGGCGACCGCCACTACTTCTACCGCATCCTGCGAAGCATCAAAAACCGCTTTGGCTCCACCTCCGAACTGGGTATCTACGAGATGCGCGCCGATGGACTGCTCCCCGTCGATAATCCTTCGGGGCTATTGCTCAGCAAGAATGGCGAAGAACTCTCAGGCATCAGCATCGCCGCCGCCATCGAGGGGGTGCGCCCATTTCTGATTGAGACGCAAGCCTTGGTGTCAACGGCAGCCTATGGCACACCCCAACGCTCCGCAACGGGCTTTGACCTTCGCCGCCTCAACATGCTCCTGGCTGTGCTCGAAAAGCGCGTAGGCTTCAAGCTCGGGCAGAAAGACGTGTTCCTGAACATCGCCGGAGGCATTCGCGTGAGCGACCCCGCCATCGACCTCAGCATCATCGCAGCTGTCCTGTCGAGCAACGTCGATACCGCCATCGACCGCAGCTATTGCATGGCGGGCGAAGTGGGTCTCAGCGGCGAAATCCGTCCCGTGAACCGCATCATGCAACGTATCGCGGAAGCCGAGAAATTGGGCTTCAAACGATTCGTACTGCCCGAAGCCAACATAAAGGGGCTCGACCCAAAAAGCGTCAGTATCGAACTTATTCCCGTAGCGCGCGTGGAGCATGCCCTGCGCGAACTCTTCGGATAGAACTGAAAGTCAAATATCCTTATACGAAAAAAAGAAGTAGGTGCGCCAAGAACCATTCTTGTGCACACCTACTTCTTTTTTATTGTATCGACGCCAACCTTATCACCAACGCTCACTCATAATATATAATATATAGGAAGCCGATAGCTAAGGTTTCGCCAATTGTCCGATTACTTCAAACCGAGCTTCTTAGCAATCTTCTTAGGAAGCGCATCCTTATGGATAACGATGTTCATCGTCTTGTAAGCAACGAACGACTTAGTAGCGTAGAACATGCCCTTGTAAGGACCGTATTCGCCCCAAGAGTTCTTCACCATGAAGTATTCCTTACCATCCTGGTCCTTAGCAAGACCGTAAACGAGCATACCGTGGTCGTCGGTAGTTTCCCAGTTGTCGTAAGCCACCTGACGCATTTCCTGAGTAATCGTCATTTCGTCGTCGCCACCGGCAATTGTTGCGCCCTTGAAGTTATCGCCAGTCCAGCGAGCAGCGTCAGAACCTGTCTTGTCGTTTGACTTGCCAACGGGAACGCTTGCGATACCCTTGCGAGAGTTAAAGCCCTTTTCGCTAACGTCAGAACCCCAAGCGAAAGTATAACCGTTCTTAACGCCTTCAACCATTACTTCGATGAATTCATCAAGGGGGAGGTTGTAGCTTTCTGCCCAACGCCAGTTGTCCTGAATTTCGAGCACGAACTTAGAGTAGAAGGGGTGGTGTGTGTAACTTGTGAGCGAAACGTAGTCATCGGGGTTCAAACCGAGCGCATCTGCGTATGACTTAGGAGTGAACTTCTTGCCGTCAACTTCGAACTCAGTGGGAAGTGCGCCGAAATAGTTAGTATAGATAGCGTTCAAGTCCTTACGCCAAACGGGGTTGATGGTCTTGAGCTTGCCCTTAGCGAGTGCGTGAACATACGCAGTTGTTACAGCGTCGAGCTGGTTTGCGTTGAAGAGTGAGTCGCCATAAGGAGTACCGGGAGCGGGCATTGCCGACTGGGGAACAAGTCCGTGGTGCTTCAAACCGTAGATAGCATCGTAGAACGAACCACCCTGTGAGAACGAAGCATCGCCATGTGTACGAATCGCCTTGTCAGCACGGTCCATGTAAGTGTTGTACACGAGGAATGACTCGCAAAGGTCAACTTCGCCCTTACCCAAACGGAGCACTTCAGCTTCGAGGAATGCGTAAGACGAGTAAGCCCAGCATGTACCGCTCTGGTTCTGGTCCTTGATAGAGGTAATCTTGTTTTCCTTGATTACATCGAACACCATAGTGTCCTTCTTTGCTTCTTGAGCAACTGCGCTGCCGGCGAAAGCCACTGCAGCTACAGCCAAAGTTAAGATTTTCTTCATTTTAAAATATTTAGGTTGTTATTAAATTGCTATTGTTTGCCGAACAAGCGCCTCAGGTGCAACAAAGTCAGCTGTGCGCTTCGCTCCCCTCGATTCATCAGAAATTCTGTTCTGCCAGGAAGGCTTCAACGTCGCTTGTGTGGTAAGGAATGCGGTCTTCACCAAGGAAGCGACAACCGTCTGCCGTAATCAGCACATCGTCCTCGATGCGCACACCGCCGAAGTCCTTATAAGTCTCGATGACGTCGAAGTTGAGGAAGTCCTTGTTGATACCCTCCTTGCGCCAAAGGTCAATGAGGTCGGGGATGAAGTAAATACCAGGCTCGTCGGTCACAACGAAGCCTTCTTCCAGGCGGCGTCCGAAGCGCAAACTTGCCGTTCCGAACTGACTGCTGGGACGCGTCTCAGCGTCGTAGCCCACATGGATTTGTCCAAGTCCTTCCATGTCGTGCACATCCATGCCCATCATGTGGCCCAATCCGTGGGGAAGGAACAAAGCGTGCGCACCAGCTTGCACAGCAGCTTCCGTGTCGCCCTTCATGAGGCCGAGCGCCTTGAGGCGTTCAGTCATCAAGCGGCAAACATCCATGTGCACATCGTAATACTTCACTCCGGGGCGACAATGCGTGAGCGCAAGGTCGTGACAATCTACTACGATGTCGTAAATATCCTTCTGTCGCTGCGTAAATGTGCCCGAGATAGGCGTAGTGCGCGTGTGGTCCGAGCAATAATGATTTACGGTTTCAGCACCTGCGTCAACGAGCAACAGGCGACCTGCTTCGAGCGCTCTGCCCGAGGGATAGCCGTGGAGCACTTCGCCGTGCATCGACACGATGCTCTGGAACGAGCATCCAAAACCATGCTGCGCAGCGATGCCTTCGATGACACCCGCAATCTCGCGCTCTGTGACGCCAGGCTTTGCCATACTCATTGCGGCGGTGTGCATCAGGTAGCCGATGTGGCTGGCACACTCAAGTTCAGCGATTTCTTCAGCCGACTTCTTTGAGCGCAACTTCACAACAGCGTTAATCAGCTCCATCGAAGCCTTGGCTTTCTGCTCTGAAGGATGAATGCCCGTGAGATCCATGAGCTGAATCATCGTGTCATGGCGATAAGGAGGAAGGAAGTGCACGCGGCGACCCTTTTCCATCGCGTCCTTCACGAGGACTGCCAACTGCGCCATGGGAGCCGTTTCAGCCACGCCCACCTGCTCAGCCATTTCCACAACAGAAGTGACGCTGCCATACCACACGATGTCGTCAATATCAATCTCATCACCGATGAGCACCTCCTTACCGCTCTCGCAGTCAATCACACCCACGAGTCCATCGCGGTGCTGACCGAAGAAGTAGAGGAACGAACTGTCCTGACGAAACTTATAGGCATTGGCGGGATAGTTGAGCGGCGAATCATTGTTGCCCATCAACACAATCAGCCCGTTGCCCACGAGCGAACGCAATGCCTGGCGGCGTTCAACGTATGTAGCTTTTGTAAACAGCATAATTCACGAAGTTAGGATTTAATTTATCTGCAAAATTACATCTTTTATTTCAAATTACTGTAACTTTGCAGCAAATACTCCCTCTTTTTTTTATATTGAATACCTATTTCATAAATAGATGAACAACACAGAAACCAATAAAGCTCCACAAGCAGTTGAATTGCTGCGCAACGCCGGCCTTGTGCTCGAAGGCGGAGGCATGCGTGGCGTTTTCACAGCAGGCGTGCTCGACTATATGCTCGACGCGGGCATACATCTGCCCTACGGAGTGGGTGTTTCGGCAGGCGCCTGCCACGGACTTTCGTACATGAGCCATCAGCGCGAACGTGCTCGCAAATCTACGCTCGACATCATGTACACCCACAAGTACGTAGGCCTTAAGTTCTGGCCCAAACAGCGCAGCATCCTCGACCTCGACCTGCTCTACAACCGCCTGCCGCGCCAAATCTATCCCTACGACTACGACACGTACGAACGCAATCCTGCCATCTACGAAATCGTTACGACCAACTGCCTCACAGGCGAGCCCAACTACATCCGCGAGAAGCACAGCGAGGACCGCATCCTGGCGTTGGCGAAAGCATCGAGCAGCCTGCCCTTCGTATGTCCGCCGACGGAGGTCGATGGCATACCTATGCTCGACGGAGGTATCAGCGACAGCATCCCTCTTCAGCGCGCCATCGACATGGGTCACACGTTCAACGTCGTAGTACTGACGCGCAACGAGGGCTATCGCTCCAACTCCAACTTCTATCGTCGCAGTGCCTTCCTCTACCGCAAATATCCGGCGCTACGCCGCACCCTTGAGCGCCGACGCGAAATGTACAACGAGCAAATATCGTTTGTCGAAGAGATGGAGCGCCAGGGCAAAGCGCTCGTCATCCGACCGCAGCGACCGCTCGAAGTGTCGCGCCTCTGCACCGACACAGCTAAGATGATGCGCCTCTACGAAGAGGGCTACAACGAAGCCAAGCGCGTCTTCACGGATTTTCTTAGAAATTAGTAAACAAGTTGATAGTAAACAAGAAACTGTGAAGCTGATGAGCGTAAGCGAATAAACGAGATGGTTTGACCCAAACGCTTGTTTGCACGTTGCACAGCCTCATAACGAGCCGCACGCTCCTCGTAACTTTCTTCACGGACCTTTGGTTTCTCACAACGAGGCGCCGTCTCCTCCCAAGTCTCAATTCAATGACGCTCCACATCTTCAACCCCTCACACGACGAAGCCCTCGGTTTCGGCTCGCCCTACTACGTGCCCAGCAAGGCTGCGCAGCGCATGGCGGCTGAGCGATGCACGCTGCCCGAGTTGTGGGCAGCGGCAGGCGACTTCATCCTGCTGCCCGACGAGTGCGAGCGCCCAGTGGCAAGCGTTGCTGGTGTAAGCTACGTATATAAACGCGAACTCACGCCCACCCTGTTGCTGCAAATCAGCCACATCCAACCCTGGGGCTGGGATGCCTACCTGCGCCACACGCTCCGCCGCTGCGGAGTGAGCGACGAACTCTTGCCCACCGACGAATACCTCGCCGACCTGCGCCGCCTCAGCAGCCGGGAAACGGCTGTGCGACTGCTGAACGCCATGAAAAGCGCCAACACCGAATATACAGGCGAGGCACATTGGTGCACAACGCTCGACGAAGCAGTAACAGCCATCAACCGCTACCCGCAGGCGATGGTCAAATCGCCTTGGTCGAGCAGCGGACGAGGTGTGTTCAGAGTGGATGCCGAAGCGTTCGACGCTCCCACACTTCAGCGCATAGCCAACATCGTTCGCCAGCACGGGGGCGTGGCCGTCGAGCGCTACTGCAACCGCCTGCAGGACTTCGCACTGGAATTCTACGCTCGGCCCGATGGTAGCATCGACTACGCCGGACTCTCCGTGTTCAACACCTCTGTGGGAGGCAACTACTTAGGCAACGTTTCGGGCACACAAGCAGAGCTGCAACAACTCCTCGCACACCACTATCCTTGGAGCCGCATAGAGGAATGCATCGGGCTACTCTCGACACTCCTACCCCAACTATTCGAAGGCAAATATGCAGGTCCTTTCGGCATAGACATGATGCTGGTGAACGAAGCTTCGGAAGTGAAGCTCAACCCCTGCGTGGAAATCAATTTGCGCAACACAATGGGCCACGTTCAGCTGATGATGCAGCAGCGCGAATGCAAGCATCCTGCTCTTTGATACGCAGCTATGAACTCCACCTTCGACTGTCGCAAATTTTTTATTTCACACCCTTCTTCGTACAAAGATAACATTCAGCGAGTTAGGCATCAAAAGTAATCGGCCTTTTGGTTTTGGCGAACGAAGTCGGCGATGCGCGAAACGAGCGTTTTCGGGGGTGCGAGATAGCAAAATGAAAGGTTGATTTGTTAACGGATGTTAATTAACACAATTTAACAAATTTGGAATTCGTCAAATTTTGTTGTAACTTTGTACAACAAGGGAGGAACCATGCGGTTTCTCCCTTTTTTTGGCCCAAAAATGGCAAAAACAAGCTCAAAGGTTGTTAAAA
>JAFOWI010000091.1 GCA_017425985.1 Bacteroidaceae bacterium
ACAAGTTTTAACAAATTTGGATTTCGACAAATTTTGTTGTATCTTTGTAGTACAAGGGAGGAACCGCGCGGTTTCTCCCTTTTTTGGGCTCAAAAATGGCAAAAACAACCTTTGATGTTGTTAAAACAAGGTCCGATGTTGTTTTCCAAAGGTCGGATGTCGTGATTTTCAGAGTGGGTTTCGAGGGTAAAAAGTCGGACTTCGGGGCTTAAACAACGGATTTCGTAAAAAAGAATAAAAATTTTTCAGCGCGCTAATTGTAAACAAATGTTAAAATCTCAAAACCCGTGATTTTGTCAAAAAAAAATTTTGTTCGCGGCGTGTTTTTTTAGAAAAACAGCGCGGACGCTGTAGGGGCCACTTTATGTCGGCCCGCACGCCGGAACGGCGTAATAAAAAATAGCGCTGTTGTTTGCTCGCGGATGTTTTTTTCTCACGCGGACTGCACGGAACTCGCGGAGGCGCACTGGCTTCGCGTGCTTACCTTGCGGGATGTTTGTGCTATGAAGCACGCCGAATGGTTCCGCGCCTTCCGCGTAGTCCCACGTGAAATTTAAATTCGTCCGCATGAAATATGAATCTATGTTCACAATATCAGCGCACCAAACCACGGCCTGAAAGGCCAAGGAGCACCAAGCCCAGGGCAAGCGACGCAGGAGCGACACCCTGGGTAGGAGGTTGTATATACATTACGCCCTGAAAGGGCAAAAGCAAAGATAAACATCTGACATTCATAGCTTTTACCCTTTCAGGGCGCACTCCTCAACGACAACATTACCCAGGGCGATGCCCTGGGCTTTGAGCTCATAGGCCCTTCAGGCCGTATTGTTTATGAGAATTACTATAAATACGTCCTAATTTACGATGCCGAGCGTTCATATTCGCCCCTCACGGGGCGGCGAGCCGACATAAAGTGGCCCCTACACCATGCGGGATTGTTTATACTAAGAAATGCGCCGAACCGCTTATGCACACCGCGCCATACGGAAATTACTCCAAGGTACAAAAAAACTCCCCTGCGGTTGAAGTTGCCGCAGGGGAGTGAACTGAAATTTTATTCCCAATTCTGGGTTGATTCTTCGTTGTCGTACCAAAGGTCGCGCTTAGGAGCGTCGAAAGATTCGGTAGTGCCGCCCATCTTGATTGTAGAAGTCTGCAAGAGGTTTTCGCCCATGAAAGCGATGCTTGTCGTAGTGGGCACGATATATGTTTTCTTCATTGTAATAACGATTATTTAATGATTACTTTCTTACCATTGCGGATGTAAACACCCTTTGCCAAGTTTGCAGCTTTGCTGCTCACGCGACGACCGTTGAGGTCGTAAAGCACTGTGCCGGCTTCCTGCTGCGTCACGACGTTGTCGATGCCCGTAGTGCCCTCAAACACGATGCTGAAGAGCGCCGGGAGTGCTGCGCTTGCATCTGCGCTTTGCACATCGAGGTACCAGCGATAAGCACCGAGGCCTACCTGCTCGCTTGCTGCCTGCTTAAGCTGACCGCCAGCCATGGCGTAGTACTTATTGCTGAACATGTCGTTACCGCTTACGCCTTCGTAAGTGCCGACAATGTTGAAACGCACACCATCGTTGGCATCGAGGCTGAGGCTGTTTGATTCAGCCGAGAAGAGCGTTGAAGCTACAACGGACAACTCCTGTTCGCCAACCTCGTGCGCCTTGATGAGGTAGGGATGGTTGGGAGCCGTTTCACCCTCAGTGATGTAGCTCACAACAACCTGCGTTTCGCCATTGGCTTGCTGCACATTGCTAAACTCTGCCACGTCGAAATCTTCGCTCCAGTCGCTATATTCCATAGCGAAGGGCACGTAGAGCGCCTGCCAGTTGGTGTTCTTAAAATTGCGTTTATAGCTAATGTAGCAGTTCTCTGTCTCTTCAGCATTAGTATAAGCTTCGCCGTCGATAAGCTCAACGAAATTCTGCAAAAAGTCGATGTCAACAACGTCGCCGGCCTTTGTAGCGAGCTTAATGACGTCGGAACCTACAGTTTCGGGCTTCACCTGAACACCGTTGACAAACACCACCTTCGTAGCCACGCCGGGATAGCGCACAACGAGCGGCTGTCCCTGGTTAGAAACAATCTTAGCCGCAGTAGCCTTGCCTTCGCTCCACTCAATGTCAACCGTAAAGTCGCCTACGGCCTTAAGACCAGTGATTGAACCCTCTTGCCATACACTGGGAAGTGCGGGAAGAATGTCAATTACTTCTGTGTGGCTCTGCATCAACATTTCAGCAATACCGGCACACGCACCGAAGTTACCGTCAATCTGGAAGGGGGTGTGCGCATCATAGAGGTTGTAATACACACCTCCGCCTCCTACACTATGATGACGCAATGCCAATTCAAGAATGTCGTGTGAGTGGTCACCATCAAGAGCTCGCGCCCAAAGATTTATCTTCCAACCCATAGACCATCCTGTTGAAGCATCGCCACGGAGGAGCATAGAGTTGATAGCTGCGTTGAAATAATCACTTTCGGGATTTACCTGATTGAAAGGATAGAGACACATGAGGTGAGACATGTGGCGGTGACCGTTGGCACCAGCATAGTAGTTACTATACTTCCACTCACGCAAGAGATCTGAACCATACTTGATAGCACCTTCTCCCCATTTTCCTGAATCCCCGTCGGGCGTATATTGCTCTATTGCCAAACCATCATCAAGTTTTGCAAAGCGTTCGCGCAAAGTGGTGAGGTCAACAGCATAAACGCTCTTGTATTCTTCAGCAAGGACATTTTGGCCATCCTCACCCAAGACTTCAACAGCAGCGAGGGTATTGCTAAAGAGTTCCCACACTAACTGTTGCGCATGTGCTACGGCATTTTCATTAGGTCCATGTTCGGGCGAATATTCATAAGGACACTCATAAGTATCATCTTTTGCAAGTTCAAGACGGTCCATCCAGAACATTGATGCTCCCCACATTGCAGGGAATGCTCTCATCAAGAACTCCTTGTCGAGCGTATAGCGATAGTGTTGCCACAAATGGCTCACATACCATGCATTATTGATGTATGCTTCTTTTTGGAAAGCACCTGTTCCACCAAAGATATTGTTTTCAGTCAAACAAGTCCAGCCTCGCTTTGCTCCGGAATTTTTAGCCAACGTCTTCCACTCTTCACTCTCAGCCATGTTGATAATATAGTTGAGGAAGGGTAAGTGCAATTCGCTGAGGTTTGTGGGTTCTGCAGGCCAGTAGTTCATCTGCACATTGATATTGGCATGGATATCACCGTTCCAAGCGGGTTCAGAACTATTGTTCCAGATACCCTGCAAGTTTGCAGGGAGATCTACACCGCGTGAAGAACCGATTTCAAGGTAGCGACCATAAGCGAAGTAGAGTTGTTCAAGCATCAACGCATAATCTTCTGTACCCGTAGTGCGGTTTGCATACAGACGGATGAGTTCGTCGGTAGGCATCGTGTTGCGAGCTCCATACAACTCAAAGTTACAGCGGTCAAAGTAAGCCTTATGGTCATCCACGTGTGCATCATAGAGCGCACTCCATGTTTTGGCAGCAGCCAGACTCACACGATTTTCAACCAAACCAGCCAATGCTTCTGTTCCGGAAACATAGTTGGGATTGTAAGCATCGAAGTCCGTAGCACCACCCAAGATGATAAGCACCTCGTCAGCATTCTTAACAACAACGCCATTTTCGTCAGTAGTCATTTCACCACCGGTAGGAACAACCTTTGCCAATGCATTGTAAGAAATCGTTTCAAGTTTATCCGCAAACATTGCACATCCGTTAGCATAAGTCGTTTCCGTACGCAAACCGGGGCGTCCGCACTTCATAGTCACCTTAATGCTAATCTTCGCACGTTCAGAAGCAGTGAGATGCATAGCCACCACCTTGTCAGGATAGCTGGCAATATATTCACGCTTAAAGCTGATATTGCCATCAGTGCTCTTATAGTTAACGCTAGCTGTAGCATTAGAGAGGTCGAGCTGACGATAATAATCCTTCACAGCCTTACCTTCACCGAAAACACCGCTAATGTCTTCGATATATACGCTACCAAAATTTTCATAGTCGCCATATTCAGAAGTCTTATAATCGTCCTTCGTACCACTCCAAAGAGTCTTTTCATTAAACTGCACTTCTTCGCGTGCTACACCACCGAAGATGCTGGCACCAAACTGTCCGTTACCAATAGGAAGTGAATATTCCATCCATTGGTCGTTCACATCCATATTGCTTGCAGCATTCTTAT
>JAFOWI010000007.1 GCA_017425985.1 Bacteroidaceae bacterium
GTTTATATCATCAACACTCAGTTCGCAAATCAACGAAATGCTAACCAAAGTGATTGATACAAATAAATGGAACATTGGCACAAACGTATCAACCGGAACCTATGGATGGGATGACATGGAAGTTGAAGGTTTGCTTAGTGGCAGACTACTGAACAATCGTCTGCACTTCAATAGTAATTTTGGATATCACGAACGTAGATATAGTGTTACAAATGATGCCAATTTCGTAGGGGATTTTGACATAAGTTATTTACTTACGCCGAGTGGAACTTATCGCGTAAAAGCTTATAGTCAAAACAACGACAGATACTTTACGAAATCAAGTCTTACGACACAGGGAGTTGGTATTCAATATCAGCGTAGCTTTAATAAACTTCACGAAATCTTTCAAATATTCAAACGTAACAAAAAATAAATCATAATTTTATGAAATTTATAAATACTGAAATACCAGGTGTATTCATCATCGAACCTAAAATTTTCTTAGACGACAGAGGTTATTTTATTGAAAGTTATAAAAAAGAAGATTTTGACAAACATGTAGGTCACGAAATTAATTTCATTCAAGACAATCAATCAAAATCAACCTATGGTGTGCTACGTGGACTACACTTTCAAAAAGGAAAAGACGCACAAGCAAAACTCGTAAGGGTTATAAAAGGGCGTGTCGTTGATGTAGCAGTGGATTTAAGAAAGTCATCTCCTACTTTTGGTAAATATGTTATGGTCGAATTGTCTGAAGACAATATGCGTCAGCTGTTCGTTCCTCGCGGGTTTGCGCACGGATTCCAAGTCCTTTCAGAAGAAGCCATTTTTATTTATAAGGTTGACAACAAATATGCTCCACAATCCGAGCAAACTTTAGCCTACGACGATCCTACAATAGGTATTAACTGGCCAATATCTCACAAAGAGGAACTCATCCTTTCAGAAAAAGATACGAAGCACGCACTCCGCTTAAACGAAATTGAAACATTTGAATAATCATTCCCTATATTCACACACATTGTAATCGAACACGATGAAGAATATTCGAAACTTTTGCATTATCGCACATATTGACCACGGTAAAAGCACGTTAGCCGACCGACTTTTGGAATACACCAAAACCATTAACATTACAGAAGGCCAAATGCTCGACGATATGGAATTGGAAAAAGAACGCGGCATTACCATCAAAAGCCACGCTATCCAAATGGAATATGAGCTAAACGGTGAAAAATACATTCTCAACCTTATTGACACTCCGGGCCACGTTGACTTTTCCTACGAAGTAAGCAGAAGTATTGCCGCTTGTGAAGGATGCCTTTTGATTGTTGACTCTACACAAGGTGTGCAAGCACAAACAATCTCCAATCTCTACATGGCTATTGAGCATGACCTTGAAATCATCCCAATTCTCAATAAGTGCGATATGCCCAACTCTATGCCGGAGGAAGTGAGCGACGAAATTGTAGAACTGTTAGGATGCAAAGAAGAAGAAATCATCCGCGCTTCGGGCAAAACAGGACAGGGGGTAGAAGATATTCTCAAAGCTGTAATCGAACGAATACCTGCACCTCAGGGCGATCCTAATGCTCCATTGCAAGCATTAATCTTCGACTCTGTTTTTAACTCATTTCGTGGTATTATTGCTTACTATAAAATCATCAATGGTAGCATTCGCAAAGGTGAAAACGTTGTTTTCGTAAATACAAAAAAACAATATGATGCCGACGAAATCGGAGTACTCAAAATGGACCTTTGCCCCCGTAATAAACTAACATGCGGAGACGTTGGCTATATTGTATCCGGAATTAAAACAGCAACAGAAGTAAAGGTTGGAGACACCATCACTTCGGCATCCAATCCTTCACCACAAGCCATCGAAGGTTTTGAAGAAGTGAAGCCAATGGTATTTGCCGGTATCTATCCTATTGAAACTGAAGATTTCGAAATGCTACGTGCTTCGCTTGAAAAGCTTCAACTCAACGACGCTTCGCTTACTTTCCAACCGGAATCTTCAGTAGCACTCGGCTTTGGATTCAGATGCGGATTCTTAGGAATGCTCCACATGGAAATCGTGCAGGAACGTCTTGACCGCGAATTCAACATGAACGTCATTACCACAGTGCCCAACGTTTCTTACCACATTTTCGACAAGCACGGAGAAATGAAAGAGGTACACAACCCTGCAGGAATGCCCGACGTTCTTGAAATCGAACACATCGAAGAACCATACATCAGAGCTTCAATCATCACGCGAACCGACTACATTGGCAACATCATGACACTCTGCCTTTCAAAACGTGGAGAACTCATTAAGCAAGAATATGTAAGCGGAAATCGCGTTGAATTGCACTATGACATGCCATTAGCCGAAATCGTAATTGATTTCTACGACAAGCTCAAGTCTATATCGAAAGGCTATGCTTCGTTTGACTACCACCCTATCGGTTTCAGACCGTCTAAATTAGTCAAACTCGACATCTTATTGAATGGTGAACCGGTTGACGCCCTTTCAACTCTTACACATGTTGACAACTCGGTTTATTTCGGTCGTCGAATGTGCGAAAAGCTTAAAGAGTTACTGCCACGACAGCAATTTGATATTGCCATTCAAGCTGCTATTGGCGCAAAAATCATTGCACGCGAAACAGTAAAACAGCTTCGTAAAGACGTAACCGCTAAATGTTATGGTGGTGACGTTTCGCGTAAACGAAAATTGCTTGAAAAGCAGAAACGTGGTAAAAAGCGTATGAAAGAAATCGGTAATGTTCAAGTACCTCAGAAAGCATTCTTGGCAGTCCTGAAATTGGATTAAAATAAATATAGATGCTCGTTTTCATTCTATCCTATTTTGGATAATAAAAAAACGAGCATCCATTATATTTAGCTATAATACAACAGTTGCTCCATATCAGGGTGTCATATCACTTTATTGACCGCAACGCTTGAGACTACTGTTATATTATTACCATTTTTTTGCGCCCTTCGTATTGCTACGACAGTTAAAAATACATTTTTTGTGACCGTCGGACGGCTACGACAGTTAGAAAAACACTTTTTGCGACCGTCGGACGGCTACGACAGTTAGAAAAACATTTTTTGCGACCGTCGGACGGCTACGACAGTTAGAAAAACACTTTTTGTGACCGTCGGACGGCTACGACAGTTAGAAAAACACTTTTTGTGACCGTCGGACGGCTACGACAGTTAGAAAAACACTTTTTGTGACCGTCGGACGGCTACGACGGTTGGAAAAAAATTTCACTCAGCTAAACATTTTAACACAAATCCATTCTATCTATTTCCGTGGATATCATTGACCAAGAAGTTAAGTATCTAAAAGGAGTAGGTCCTCAAAGAGCAGAATTACTCAAAAAGTATTTGAAAATTTCAACAAATCGCGACCTTCTCTATAATTTTCCATACAAATACATCGACCGAACAGAAATCATGAAGATTAACAATTTGGTCGATGGAATGGATTATGTGCAAATTAAAGGACGCATAGTAGATTTCATAGAACCTCCCACCACCGGAAGAAAAAAAAGGCTACAAGCAACCTTTACAGACGGAACAGGGTTCGTTGAACTTGTATGGTTTAACGGTTTAAAATACATAACCGAACAATATAAAGTAGGACAAGAACTCCTTATCTTAGGTCGCCCAAGCTTCTACAATGGTCGTCCCAGTTTCGTACATCCCGAAATAGAACAACTTAAGCAAAATGCGGAGGTAAAAAAGGAAATGTCTCCAAGATACCACTTGTCTGAAAAACTTGAGGGGCGTATCTCTCAACGACAAATTTCCGACATCACCCGCAATGCACTTGAATTAATCAAAGATCGCATCAGAGAGACGCTTCCTCAAAGCATTATCTCTGAATACAAACTACAAGAAATCTATGCTTCGCTTTGGGGCATGCATTTTCCAAAGAATTCCAACGAATTAGTCTCAGCTCGCTACAGACTAAAATTTGAAGAGCTGTTCTATCTTCAACTTGAAATACTGCGCTACTCCCATCAACGCAAGCAATCAAAAGGGTTTTATTTCCCCAAAATTGGTCATTTGTTTCATGGCTTTTATGAAAACAATCTTCCTTTCGAACTAACAAACGCACAAAAACGTGTTGTGAAGGAAGTTCGTGCAGACTTTGCGAGCGGTAAGCAAATGAATCGCCTTATCCAAGGAGATGTAGGTTCCGGTAAAACATTGGTAGCACTGTTGTGCGCACTTATCGCCATCGACAACGGATATCAAGTATGCATGATGGCTCCTACAGAAATATTAGCTGAACAACATTTTAAAACACTGTTGGAATTTACCACCGGCCTACCTATTAAAATAGAATTACTCACGTCTTCTGTAAAAGGTAAACGAAGAAACAATATTCTTGAAGAGCTATATAACGGAGAAATAAACTTACTCATAGGGACACACGCAGTCATTGAGCCCAATGTAAAGTTCAACAACCTTGGCTTCTGCATTATTGACGAACAACATCGTTTCGGTGTAAAGCAACGAGCTACATTGTGGGAGAAAAACAAAATTCCCCCACACATCCTTGTTATGACAGCCACTCCTATTCCTCGCACATTAGCGATGACGCTATATGGCGACTTAGATGTTTCAGTCATTGATGAACTTCCGCCAGGACGAAAACCCATTCAAACCCGACATTATTACTTCAACCAAAACAGCAACCTGCTGAACGTTCTTAATAGCGAACTTGCTAAAGGCCGACAAATTTACATCGTGTATCCTTTAATTGAAGAAAACGAACACAGTGATTTGTTAGACCTTGAAAATGGGTATGAAAAGATATGTAAGCTATTTCCTCAATATAAAGTAAGCAAACTTCATGGTAAGATGAAACCTGCAGAAAAGGAAGAGGAAATGAAAAAATTCGCATCAGCCGAAACCCACATATTAGTAGCTACGACTGTTATTGAAGTAGGCGTAAATGTTCCGAACGCTACTATTATGCTCATCCAGCATGCCGAACGATTTGGCCTTGCTCAACTACACCAATTACGCGGTCGTGTTGGTAGAGGTGCCGCAAATAGTTACTGCATATTGCTCACTCCCTTCGAACTATCCGCACACACACGCCGCAGAATGGAAATAATGGTCGAAACTACAGACGGATTCATCATTGCTGAAGAAGACTTAAAGCTTCGTGGACCAGGCGACCTTGAAGGCACTGCCCAAAGCGGACTTCCCATTGACCTTAAAGTCAGTAACATCACACGCGACGCTGACCTTATGGCCCTGGCTCGCCAAGCAGCATACCAGGTAATTCAATCAGATCCCAACGAACAGCTTCCGCAATTTGCTGTATGCTGGCAACAACTCAAGCTTCTTAAGAAACAATTTGCCAACTATTCCGAAATCTCATAACATTTAAGATTCCCTACACACATTGCTTTACATCCACATCCCCTTCTGCAAGCAGCGCTGCATTTATTGCGACTTTTATTCCACAATATTTAATAAGGAAAAGAGTCGTAAATACGTCAGCGCCGTTTGTAAAGAAATTGAACTGCTTAACCACGACAAAGGCAGCAAACCTCTTGATAGCATCTATATAGGTGGCGGCACTCCATCCGTACTCGGTATTGATTGTCTTACAGAACTCTTCGAAAGCATCAGGCAGCATTTCTGTTTTAATCAAGATTACGAATTTACGATAGAACTCAACCCCGACGACGTAACAACCGAACTTATCGCATTTCTCAAGAACAATGGCATCAACCGAATAAGCCTTGGTGTACAAAGTTTCAACGATGAGCAACTACGATTCCTGAACCGTCGCCATAATGCCCTGCGGGCCAAGCAAGCTGTCGAAATCATTAGCAATTCCGGAATCAACAATATCAGCATAGACCTCATCTACGGACTCCCAAATCAAACCTTGGAACAATGGAATAAAAACATACACGAAGCACTACGCCTGCCCATACAGCACATCTCGGCTTATAGCCTAATGTATGAAGAAAACACACCATTGTACAAACTACGCGAATCAGGAAAAATTGTTGAAGCCGATGAACAACTGTCATTTCAGATGTATAAATCTCTATGCTCAACACTCAAGCAAGCAGGTTTTCAACATTACGAAATCTCAAATTTCTGTTTACCCAATAAACATTCGCGCCACAACTCCGGCTATTGGAATGCCAAGCCCTATATCGGCATCGGAGCAGGAGCACATTCATTTGACGGAACCATTCGCTACTTCAACGAAGAAAACGTAGATGCTTACATCCAAAACCCAGGCCATCCGCCACGAGTGTTTGAAAAGCTCAGCTTGAACGAACGAATCAACGAATACATATTTACAAGCCTGCGAACAGCCAAAGGCCTTAATATCATTGATTTTCAAAACAGATTTGGTAATCAGGCCTTCAACCACATTCAGAAGTTTTCAATCAGGCACATTAACAACAAACATTTACAGCTCAACAACAATCAATTAACGCTTACTGAAGATGGCATATTCCTGTCCGACGACATCATGAGCGACCTAATGATTGTAGATTAGATGCTTATTTCTGAAAAAACATTTTGCTCGTCCTTCAATTTCACTTAAATTTGCAAGCGTTTAAGAAAAAATAAATAAAAACACTACAATATTATGTTAAGAACTCACAACTGCGGCGAACTCCGCATCGAACATGTTGGCACAGAAGTAACCTTGTCTGGTTGGGTGCAACGTATCCGTAAAATGGGTGCCATGACGTTTATTGACTTGCGCGACCGTTACGGCATTACTCAACTTATGTTCAGCGAAGAATACAATGCTGAACTTTTTGAAAAGGCCAACAAAATGGGGCGTGAATACGTAATCCAAATCACGGGTTCCGTATGCGAACGTTTCGCTAAAAACAATAATCTCCCCACAGGCGACATCGAAGTGAATGTTAACCAACTCAACATTCTCAATGCTGCCCTCACCCCACCCTTCACTATCGAAAACAATACCGATGGTGGCGACGACCTTCGCATGAAGTATCGCTACCTTGATTTGCGCCGCGACGTAGTTCGTGCCAATCTTGAATTACGCCACAAATTCTGCATTGCGGTTCGCAATTTCCTTGATGCTCAAGGATTCCTTGAAGTAGAAACCCCCGTACTCGTAGGTTCTACTCCTGAAGGTGCACGCGACTTCATCGTCCCCTCACGCATGAATCCCGGCCAATTCTATGCACTCCCACAGAGCCCTCAAACATTGAAGCAGCTCCTTATGGTTGCCGGATTCGACCGCTATTTCCAAATCGTTAAATGCTTCCGCGACGAAGACCTCCGTGCTGACCGACAACCCGAATTCACTCAGATCGACTGCGAAATGTCGTTCGTTGAGCAAGACGACGTTATTTCAATGTTCGAAGCACTGACAAAGCATCTTTTCAAAGAAGTGCGAGGCGTTGACCTTGGCGAAACTCCATTCCTCCGCCTTCCCTGGATTGAAGCAATGAAGCGCTTTGGCTCAGACAAGCCCGATATGCGATTCGGAATGGAATTCGTTGAACTCATGGACACGCTTAAGGGCACAGGAACATTCCCCGTCTTCAACGACGCAGCATACATTGGCGGTATTTGCGTACCAGGATGCGCTAATTACACACGCAAGCAGCTCGACGAACTCACAAACTTTGTTAAGAGCCAGCAAATTGGTGCCAAAGGTCTCGTTTATGCCAAAGTTGCAGACGACGGCGTAAAGAGTTCTGTTGACAAGTTCTACACTCCCGAAGTGCTCCAGAATCTTGCAAATGCAATGAACGCCCAGAATGGCGACCTCATACTCATCCTTAGCGGCGACGACGCTATGCGCACTCGTAAGCAACTTTGCGAACTCCGCCTCCTTATGGGCGACCGTCTTGGTCTTCGCGATAAGAATAAGTTTGCATTGCTTTGGGTTGTTGACTTCCCCATGTTTGAATGGAGCGAAGAAGACCAGCGCTACGTTGCAATGCACCACCCATTCACAGCTCCCAAGCCCTCGGACATCCCCTTGCTCGATACGAACCCCGCAGATGTTTGTGCAAATGCCTACGACATGGTGTGCAACGGTGTAGAAGTGGGTGGCGGTTCGATTCGTATCCATGATGCACAACTCCAGGCTAAGATTTTCGAAACACTCGGCTTTACTCCCGAGCGAGCACAGCAGCAGTTTGGCTTCCTCATGAATGCATTTAAGTATGGTGCACCTCCTCATGGCGGACTTGCTTATGGCTTAGACCGCTTCGTAAGCCTCTTTGCCGGTCTTGACAGTATCCGCGACTGCATCGCATTCCCCAAGAACAACAGCGGACGCGACGTGATGCTCGATGCTCCTTCAGTAGTTGACCCTGCTCAACTTACTGAATTGAAACTCTCTATTACAGAAGAAGACTAACTCCAACATTAAGAAACAGCAAAGGAGGAAAAGCCTGAAACTAAAACGGCATTCCTCCTTGCTTTTTTCTTTCAAAAAAAAGAATATATTTATTACACAACAAACTAAACTTTATAACTTATGACTAACGACTTAGAAATCTTCGACCTCGTTGAGGAAGAACGCCAACGCCAATCGCGCGGCATCGAACTTATTGCGTCAGAAAACTTCGTTAGCGACAACGTGATGCGCGCCATGGGCTCATGCCTTACAAACAAGTACGCTGAAGGATATCCGGGCAAGCGCTATTACGGCGGTTGCGAGGTTGTCGATAAAATTGAAAAACTTGCCATCGAACGCGCATGCAAACTCTTCAATGCCGAATATGCCAACGTACAACCCCATAGCGGCGCACAAGCCAATGCGGCCGTATTCCTCGCTGTACTCAAGCCGGGCGACACCTTCATGGGGCTTAACCTCGAACATGGCGGTCACCTCTCTCATGGTTCAAAAGTGAATACTTCGGGATTGCTCTACAATCCCATTGGCTACAATCTGAATAAAGAAACCGGCCGAGTTGATTACGAAGAAATGGAGCGTTTGGCGCTCGAACACAAGCCCAAACTGATTGTAGGTGGCGGTTCGGCATACAGCCGCGAATGGGACTATGCCCGCATGCGCAACATTGCCGACAAGGTTGGTGCGCTCTTCATGGTTGACATGGCCCACCCCGCAGGACTCATTGCAGCAGGCGAGCTCAACAACCCATTGGAATATGCCCACATCGTTACTTCAACTACGCATAAGACACTGCGCGGTCCGCGCGGAGGAATCATCCTTATGGGCAAGGATTTTGAAAATCCATGGGGCTACACCACTCCCAAGGGCGAAGTCAAGATGATGAGCCAACTGCTCAATGCAGCAGTATTCCCCGGCACACAAGGCGGACCGCTCGAACACATCGTGGCAGCTAAAGCCATTGCCTTTGGTGAAGCACTTAAGCCTGAATTCAAGGAGTATGCCAAGCAAGTGAAGCGCAATGCCACCGTTCTTGCCGAAGAACTCACGAAGCGCGGCTTCACCATCATCAGCGGTGGCACGGACAACCACAGCATGCTCGTTGACCTGCGCACAAAATACCCCAACCTCACCGGCAAGATGGCTGAAAAAGCACTCGTTGCGGCAGACATCACAGTGAACAAGAACATGGTGCCCTTCGACAGCCGCTCAGCCTTCCAAACTTCCGGCATCCGACTCGGTACGCCCGCCATCACAACCCGTGGAGCTAAGGAAAACCTTATGGTCGAAATTGCGGA
>JAFOWI010000092.1 GCA_017425985.1 Bacteroidaceae bacterium
ATACCTTTCTTCAAAAATAACAATCTGGATTATGCTGAGATTGTTTCATTTTGCGGAAAATATAAGGAAGAAGCGGGCTGGATACTGTTTGTTTTAATGACTGTATTCGTAATTACAGCTGTTTCCAACGGAGCAAACCTTAATGACGGGATGGACGGAATGGCAGCCGGAAACTCTGCCATCATCTGCGTAGCGCTTGGGGTGCTTGCCTATGTATCGAGCCACCTTGAAATGGCAAGCTACCTCAACATCATGTATCTTCCCAACACAGAAGAACTCGTAGTCTTTATCTGCGCCATGGTTGGGGCGCTCATTGGTTTCCTGTGGTACAATGCCTTTCCCGCCCAAATTTTCATGGGCGACACAGGTTCGCTTACCATTGGCGGCATCATTGCGGTATTAGCTGTTATCATTCACAAAGAATTATTGCTCCCTATACTCTGCGGCGTATTCCTCTTCGAAAACCTCAGCGTCATCCTTCAAACGCAGTACTACAAACTCGGTAAGCGCAAGGGCATAAAGCAACGCGTCTTCAAGCGCACGCCTATTCACGACGCATTCCGAACATTGCCCAGCCAGCTCGTCCCCGATTGCAAATATGTCTTCCGTAATTGGCCCAAAGGCGCATGGCACGAATCCAAAATCACAGTTCGTTTCTGGATTACTACTATCTTGTTGGCTGCAGCTACTATTATCACACTCAAAATCCGTTAATCAATGAAACTTGCTATACTTGGCGCTGCCGAAAGCGGAGTAGGCGCAGCCATTCTGGCACAACAAAAAAATTACGACGTGTTTGTCTCCGACATGGGACAAATCAGCGAACGCTATAAAAACCTGCTCAACCAACACAACATTGAGTGGGAGGAAAGCAAGCACACGCCCGAACGTATTCTCTGTGCCGACGAAGTAATCAAGAGCCCCGGCATTCCTGATACAGCACCAATGGTTGCGGCTATCATCAAGGCTGGCATTCCTATTCTTTCCGAAATTGAGTTTGCAGCGCGCTACACCAATGCAAAGATGCTTTGCATCACAGGCTCAAACGGAAAAACCACCACAACCTCGCTCATCTATCATATTCTTTCAAAGGCAGGCTTCAATGTTGGCCTTGCCGGCAACATCGGACACAGCCTTGCGCTACAAGTAGCCCAGGGAGATAAAGACTGGTATGTAATTGAGCTATCCTCCTTCCAACTCGACAACATGTACAACTTCCGCGCCAACATTGCTGTGCTGCTTAATATCACCCCTGACCACCTTGACCGCTACGAATTCTGCATGCAAAATTATGTTGATTCAAAAATGCGCATTTTGCAGAATCAAACGGAGAACGATGCCTTCATCTATTGGACAGGCGACGAATATATCCCCACAGAACTCTGCAAACTTAAGCCGGTTTCCCAACTTCTTCCGTTCAACGAACAAACTACCACCGGCACACTCGCTCATTGTTCGTCCGAAATGTTCACGATTATAGCTCCTCGCCGCTTTGAGATGCCCGTATCCGAACTTTCGCTACAGGGTAAACACAATCTGCGCAACATGCTCGCAGCCGCTCAAGCCGCATTAGCAGCAGGTGTGGAGGACGAAGTTCTTCGCGAAGCACTGACCGATTTTCCTGGCGTAGAACACCGCCTACAAAAAGTTTGCGTCAAAGACGGCGTCACCTACATCAACGATTCCAAAGCCACAAATGTAGATGCTTGCTATTGTGCACTCGATGCTATGACCACCCCCACAGTCCTCATCATCGGAGGTCGCGACAAGGGCAACGACTACTCACAACTCTTCAATATCGTCAGCGAAAAGTGTCGCGCCCTCGTTTATCTTGGTGCCGATAACACCAAACTTCACGAAAACTTCGACAATCTTGGTCTTCCAATCGCCGACACACACTCTATGAAAGAATGTATCGAGGCATGCCGCAATCTTGCACAACCCGGCGACACCGTTCTGCTCAGCCCCTGCTGCGCAAGTTTCGACCTCTTTAAAAATATGGAAGACCGTGGCGAACAATTCATGGAATTATCGCAAGCATAACACCACGATTGTTCACTCCGAACGTCACCAGAACAAACATCCCTACCAGCGGCTCAAACAAAAAATTCCCAATCTCCACTCTTCATCATTACCTCACGAATGAAATTCACCAATTTCTTAAAGGGCGACGCTACTATTTGGGCAGTATTCTTCCTGTTAAGCGGCATATCCATCGTTGAGATTTTCTCATCAGCAAGTCAGCTAAGCTATAAGACGGGGGACTTTTATTATCCGCTCATTCGCCAATGCCAATTCGTAGCTGCAGGGTTTGCGCTGATTCTCATGATTTCACGAATTCCCTGCCGATTCTTCAAAATCGTCCCCATACTGCTGCTCCCTGCTTCGTGGTTTCTATTGCTCTTCGCTATGTTTTTCGTAAAAGCCACGAACGACGGTGCCCGATGGATTCCGTTAGGAGCATTCTCCTTCCAGCCGTCCGAACTTGCTAAATTTGGGCTCATCATCTACACAGCCCTCATCCTCTCGGCTTTGCAGCGCGAAAACGGAGTAGCTCCCCAAGCCTTCAAGTACATCATGATTCCTACAGTTATCACGTGTGGGCTCATCTTCTTCGAAAACTTCTCAACAGCAGCACTCCTCTTTGGAGTCATACTGCTCATGATGTTCGTCGGCCGCATTCCACTCAAGCGATTTGGCCAACTTGCCGCTGTCGGAGTTGGAGGCATCATGTTCCTGCTCGTGCTCGTCAAGGTCCTCCCCAAAGGCTTTGTCGATGAAATTTCCCTGCTTCACCGCGCCGACACTTGGGTGTCGCGTCTTGACAAGTTCTCCGAAGAATCGTCCGACGACCCCAAGGACTTCAATCTTCAGGAAAACTCGCAGGTAGGTACGGCAAACATAGCTATTGCAACGTCAAACATCATCGGACTGGCCCCTGGCAACTCTGTGCAGCGCGACTTCTTGTCACAGGCTTTCTCGGACTTCATTTTTGCCATCATCATAGAAGAAATGGGCATCGAAGGCGCCTTTGCCGTTATATTGCTATATATAATATTGGTGTTCCGAGCCTGGAAAATTGCAGCAAAATGCAAAGCAAACTTCCCGGCCTTCCTCGTGCTGGGACTGGCATTCATGCTGGCTTGCCAAGCCGTCATCAATATGATGGTAGCTGTAGGGTTGTTCCCCGTTACGGGCCAACCCCTTCCCCTCATCAGCCGAGGTGGGACGGCTTTCCTAATCTTCAGTTGCTACTTCGGCATGATGCTCAGCATCAGCATCTCCGCTAAGCGCGTTGACGAGGAAAACCTTGCCAACGCTTAAATCCCGAATTTCTCCACAAATCCACTAAATTTCCATGGGCATCCTATACCTCGTCCCCACCCCTGTCGGAAATCTTGAGGACATGACCCTTCGTGCCATCCGCATCCTCAAAGAAGCTGACCTCATCCTCGCCGAGGACACGCGAACATCGGGCATGCTGCTCAAGCACTTCGACATAAAAAACAAGCTCTGTGCTCACCATAAGTTCAACGAACACCAAACCGCCGCTGCCTTTGCTTCGCGCATTGCTGCAGGCGAAACGATTGCGCTCGTCTCGGATGCCGGCACGCCTGCCATTTCCGACCCTGGCTTCATGCTGGTTCGTGCCTGCGTTGAACGGGGCGTTGAGGTGCAATGCCTACCCGGACCCACCGCCTTTGTTCCTGCCCTCGTAGCGAGCGGACTTCCATGCGAGCGCTTTACGTTCGAGGGATTTCTTCCGCAGAAAAAGGGGCGCCAAACGCGTCTTCAGTCACTTGCTGAAGAAGAGCGCACCATGATTTTCTACGAATCGCCCCACCGCATTGTCAAGGCGCTCCAACAGTTTGCCGAAACTTTCGGCGCAGAACGCCGCATGTCGGCATGTCGCGAAATTTCAAAACTCTACGAAGAGAGTGTGCGCGGAACCATCGCTGAAGTGCTTGCCCATTTCGAAGCCAACGAACCACGCGGAGAATTTGTGCTCGTTGTCGAAGGTGCAGAGACCGCCAAGGAAAAGAAGAAGAAACTCCGCCGCGAAACCGACAACGACGAAGAATAAACCGACCATTGCCAACCTCCCTCACCGCAAGTTTCCCCACATGATTACTTACGACAGCATCAATCTCCCACTCCCCGACATCGACACTGCCTCCACAACGGCATGGGTCAAATCCGTTTCCGCAGCCCACGGCAAACGCTGCGGAAACATCGCCTACATCTTTGTTGACGACGAAAAAATCCTCGAAGTCAACCGCGAGTTTCTTCAGCACGACTACTACACCGACATCATCACCTTCGACTACACCGAAGGCAACCGCATCAGCGGCGATCTCTTCATCTCGCTCGACACAGTGCGTACCAATGCCGAAGATGTAGGCACCACTTACGAAGAAGAGCTCCACCGCGTCATCATTCACGGCATTCTCCACCTCTGCGGTATCAACGACAAAGGTCCTGGCGAACGCGAAATCATGGAAGCGGAGGAAAACCGCGCGCTTGCCATGCTTAAAAATGAATTGCAATCTTAGAAATTTATAGAATTTATAGAAGCTATAGATACTATAAGAGCTATAGATACTATAGAATCTATAACATCTATAGAATCTATAGAAAATTCCTCGTAAAGAAAAAGCTGTCTGCTACCGTGAGCAGACAGCTTTTTCTTTATCAACATCCTCAACGCACAAATCAATCTGCACTCAAACCATGCGGTGTCAAGGCACGGTTTCCTTGCTCCGCAACGGCAGGAAGAATGCCCCATCACTGCTCACGTCATGACACACTACGCCCAAACTATCGGCAGCGCGCACATACTCGTCTCGCCTGCGCTGCGAGAGCGAAGCATCGAGCACCAGGCATTGCGGAGCATAATAGTCTAGCAGCCGTGCAAGCGCTTTCGTAGCGCCACGCTGTACAACGAGCATATCTACCGCAAGCGGCTGCTGCGGAACCTGCCTGGGCAACGGAGCGACTTTATAATAGCCCACCCTTGCCACACGACGCGCACCCATCTGCATCACCTGTCCGCAAAAACCTCCTTCCTCGACGAGCGTATCACTCATTATATATATAGGAGCACGCAGATTCGCCTCGTCCCAAAACTGCTTTCGCACACGCCTTAGTGCAACCTCAGCACGCACAGCGTCGTCCGTCCACAGATAACTCACATCGCGGCTACACACCGCATGTACCGCCTGCCCACGTCGCTCGTTATACACCCAAATGCCGGGTTCCGCCTGAGGTCGGCTGCTATCACCGGCGGTTAGTGCAAGCACCACGCCACTCACGCCTACCCCAAACAGCGCCAAGCGCCCCTTTCTCCCTATAAGCACATGCCAGGCAAGCGCTATCATCATGCCATAACAAGCCACCACCGTCAGCAGTGTCGGTCCCCACGCAATTGTCGCTCCTTCCCACTCGCTCATCCATGCCAACACCGCACACAGAGCACCCACCGCCAAACTGAGGCAAGCGCCCACCAGCATTTGCGCAAAGGGTAGGGCAAAGAATGCCACCGCCAAGAGCAACAATACGTAAGCCATCGGTATGGCGATGAAATTTGCCAATAGTCCGTACACTGGCACCTGCTTGAAATAGTAAGCCACCAACGGCAAAGTGGCAAGTTGTGCCGCAAGGCTCACCCACATCCAATCTACGAGGAAATCCGCCGCACGTTGCCACCACCTACGCTCAACGACTTCGTAAATCGTGCTCTTCCGGCTGAACAACCTGCGCAGTTTCGTCATCAACAATATACCTGCCACCGCCACAAACGACAGTTGGAAACCCAAGTCAAACAGAGCCTGCGGAGATACCAACAGTATGCACATCGCAGCCAAAGCCAGGTTGTTGAACGAACTGCTTTCGCGATAACACAAACGGCAAAGCTGCATCACACTCAGCATCGTTGCTGCGCGCACCAGCGAAATGGGCGCGCCTGCCAACCCTACGAACAACCATATCGCCACCTGCCCCAGCAACATCAAAGCGCGGTAAGTCCGGCTCTGCCGGTGCGCCCACCCCGTGAGCACCAACATCAGGAAACCACAGAGTATGCTGAGATGAAGTCCCGAAAGCGCAAGGATATGGCTCGTGCCCGTATCAGAAAAGAGCGCCCGCGTAGCTCCATCGAGGTACGACTTGTCGCCCAGCACCATTGCCGCCACAATGCCAAGCACGCTGCCCTGCAAATGTTCTGACAACTGCGCCACTGCCACCTCACGCCACTTCAGCAGCCTTACGCTGAGCGGCAGTTCGCCCACATCTGTCGCCACCACCTGCCATCTGCCAGCTTCGCAATAGCCCGTTGCCGCAACGCCTTGCCTGCGCTTCCATGCGGCATAGTCGAACTCTCCCGGATTGCCAGAGTTGCGCGGCACGCGGAGCGCTGTGCTTACCAACACCGCATCGCCCACATGAGGGACGACGCTTGCCGTGTCGCGCTCCAGCGACAATTCTACGCTGACACCATCTACTATACCCACCACCCTGTAGGTGCGCTCACCTGCATCCACCATTCTAAGGTGCTCCACGCAATAAGTGCACTCGCCCTCTGCCCAAACCACACGCTCCACCCGATTGCGCTCGCCCACCATCGCTGCTGCGCCGAAACTCATCATGGCTACAGCCAGGCAGGAGAGGTATCCGCGCTCCTTGCCCCAACGGTGCAGTCCGTAAGCACCCGCCAGTAGGAGCGAGGTCGCAATCAGCAGCGTCTGCCCACTCGCTTGCAAGTAGGCATACGCACCTTCGGCTAACAACAAGCCTGCTATGTAGGGCAACAACAAATAATGAATCATACTTCGCGCAGGTTCAAACTTCTGTCTCTGACATCCGTCACAACTCAAAATACAGGCGTATGCGCTCCACGTTAGTAGCCGTAAACGCATCGTACATCAGCAGTTCGCTCCATGCTTTCAGCGGACCGTACTTCCTGACATGCGTCACAATAGTCCGCGCTTGCTGATGATTGATGTAGGGATGACGCACCAGCGTCCGATAGTCAGCAGCGTTGAGCGACGGTCGCTCCACGGAGTCGCAGGCGGCTACGCAAAACCATGCTTGTACCTCTGCCGAAAGCCCGTCAATATCGCTCAACTGCTCTACGTTGCGGTAGCCACCCAAACGCTGACGATAGTTCACAATGGCTTTGGCATAATGACGTCCGATGCCGGGCACGCGCTGCAGCAGCGAAGTGTCGGCAGCGTTGAGGTCGAGGGCCACAAGGCTGTCGAACTTCTCCACCCATCGGCGCTTCACACTGTCGCGCATCGTCTTCGGCACAGCAGGTCGCTGCTGCTGCTCAATATTTATATAGGGGAGCAAGCGCTGAAAGAGGTCGTCGCTCATACCATAGAGTTTGCGAAAATCAGCTGCCTTGCGCCAGCGCCCACCTGCGCGCCGATACTTCAGAGCGTTGCTCACCATCCACCGAGGCAAGCCCAAGCGGAGCAGCGTTGCGGAGTCAGCCGTATTGGGGTCGAACTCGAAGAGCGCCACTTCGACCTCAGCCGTGGCAGCAAGCGTGTCGGCGCTACGCAGTTCCACTAAACTGTCAAACCGACGCACTTCCGCCAGGCGCTCCTCGCTCAGCTCTACCGCAAGCGCTGTGTCTGCCCACTCTGAAAGCACATTGCGACCCACTACTATCAGCACAATGATGATTGCCAATAGCAGCAGGCCGCAACGTTCGTTTTTGTTAAGAGGTTGTCGCATACGTCGCAACTTTAGGGGTTACTTTGCCTTAGCATAGCCCTCGCGCTTGAGCAGTTCGAGCACTCGGGGGCGACAATCGCCCTGCAAAATGATTTCGCCATCTTTCTCCGAACCACCCACACTGAGCTTCGTGCGGAGCATCTTGGCGAGCGCAGCAAGGTCGTCGGCACTGCCCACAAATCCGCCCACTACGGTCACTACCTTACCTTTGCGATGAGCGGTAGAGAGGCGCAGACGCAGAGGTTGCTGCGCAGCAGGCAGGGTTTCGACGGGTTCGTTTTCGAGTTCGTCCTCTGTGGTATAGGCAAAGTCGGGGTTCGTGGAATAGACCACGCCCAAACGGGATTTCCAGTCAGACATATTTTAAATTTTAAAGGTTATACTTTCAGGAACACGTTGTGTTTGAGCATGAGCCTAAGAATCAGGAATACGAACATCACCTGTGCCAGGGCCAACAGCAGACCATAGTAAGCGCCCAACCACTGTTCGAGGCCGAAACATACGGAATGCGCCACGCCGCGGAAGTTCACCACCTCCGAGAGCACGTAGGCTGCAATGGAATTCATGCCATAAATGCGGAGGAAATCGAGCCCAAACTTCAGGTGGAACACGTCGTAAACGAGGAAGAACACGCCCATCAGCACGAAGCACCAGCCACTGCTGAAGAGCACCATCGAACCGGTCCATATCGTCTTGATAATGGGCATATACTCTCCCCAAAGCCAGCCTGCAACCACCATTGCTGCACCAAGCACAAGGTAAGTCACAACCTTGCGCACACCGCTCCACCCCGCACGCGCAATGATGCCGGCAAAGACGCCGATCAGCGTAGTCGCACCAAAGCCGAGGGTCGAAACAATCCATGTATAATGATACCACGAGGCGAAAGCCACACTGCCGTCGGCATTGAGCGCAGCACCATCGCGGAAGCGACCCAGCACCGTGCGGTCCACCCACTCTGCCAGATTGGCTTGCGGCGTATAAGCGCCGGCTCCATATCCGTCAATGCTCACAAACTCCATCAGCGCCCAATATCCGCCGAGCAAGGCGAGCGTCAGCACCACCAACCACTGCCATCGACACGACGTGAAAGCCACCGCAGCAATGAAGTAGCCCGACGCTATGGACTGCAACGTATTGGAGTAAAGATAGATGCGCGAGGGGTCGAACGCCAGCAGATTGCCCTGCACCACCATGCCGAGCAACCATAGCAACACGACGCGCTTGAGCAGTCGGCGCACGAAGTCGCCACGATTGGCTCCGCCCTGATAGCGCGACAAGGCGAAGGGAATGCTCGCCCCTGCCATGAAGAGGAACAGTGGCATCACCAAATCCCAGGGAGCAAAGCCTTCCCAGGCTACATGTGTGAACGCCCAACGCAAACCGTCGAGAGCGGGCGACTGAGCTGCATGCGTGAGCGAAGAAACGAGGGGGCCGAGCGCCACCAGTACAAAGAGGTCGAAACCGCGCAATGCATCGAGCGATGCCAGTCGCTGACCTGAAGGATTAGCCATGAATCAATATTTTTTAGTGATGATATTCAACGTAGCAAACACTCGCTACTGAGCACGACCGCTGAGGTCCTGATGATTTTTCAACTACAACCGCCGGCGCTATCAGTCCTCCTCAGTGGGCTGCACAACGTAAGCGCGCTTGATGCGTACGTCCTGCAAGGGACGCTGATTGGCGTCGGTCTCAACGATGTGCATTGCGCCAATGACATCAAGTCCGCTCACGATTTCGCCAAACACCGTGTACTGCCCATCGAGTGTAGGCGTACCGCCACGCTCCCAATAGAGCGAGTCGTAGGCTTCGGGGATGACAACGAGCGAGTCCGTGCGCTCAGCCACAATCTGGCGCGCACGCTCCATCATGGCCTTGCCAAAGCGCTTGCCCCAAACCACGTAGAACTGCGATGCACTGCTGCGGCGCTCGGGATTCTTGAGGTCGTCCTCGCGCGCCGCACCTACCGCTCCGCGAAAATGCGCCAGCCGGGGGTAGCAAATCTCTGCCGCCACCTCGTAATCGGGTCCGCCCTCGCCCAACTTAGCACCAGGCTGCGCATGGCGCGAGTCGGGGTCGCCCGTCTGAACAACGAAGTCGCCCACGGTGCGGTGGAACAACAGGCTATCGTAATAGTGCTCGGAGACGAGGCGCAAAAAATTGTCGCGATGCAGCGGCGTCTCATCGAACAACGCAATTACAAACGTGCCAAGCGACGTTTCAAAACACACGCGCTGACGCGTGTCCACCGAATCTACCTGAATATTCTGCCCTACGACGGGCACTAACGCCCAAAGCGCAAAGAGCGCCAACATTGAGAATTGCTTCATAGTTCTGCCATTAAAATTGAAACACCGTAACTCCGATTTGCGCAAGCCCCGTGCTCCACGGCTCTGCACTGCGCAAGAGTTAACACGCAAATTTAGCGAATTAATCCGTATTGAGGGGAGGCGAGGCTGAAGTTTTTCGTCACACAGGCAATTTGCGCTCCTCGACATGCAGCCGCAAACGCACACGCTGCTCCTGCCGCAAAAATCCGTTTTACGACCGCCCGACGATGAAAATTCGAGCAAAAACGGAGCCTTCACCAGAGGAAAAAACAGCGATTTTCGGCACTTTTTCGTTGCGTGGAACAAAAGCGTGGAACATTTTTGCGGAAACGCTCAAAAATTTCCGATTTTTAATCAAAAATTTTTTGTTCGCCACCTGCGACGACTGCACAAAACCCTCGTTTTCAGGGGTATCAGATTGCAAAATGAAGGGTAAAACGTCCTCACTCGCAGGTCCGCTGAAAGTCGAAATTTGGATTTCGACCGAAAATGTATTATCTTTGTATTACAGAAGGGGAGAACCACTCGGTTTTCCTCTTTTTTTGGCCTAAAATTGGCAAAAACAACCTTTGATGTTGTTAAAACAAGCTCAAAGGTTGTTAAAATTACCTCCGATGTTGTTTTTCGGACCTCCGATGTTGTGAAAAATCCGACCGATTTCGGGCAAAATTCAGCTCACTTAGCCGCTCGGACGAAAAAAAATTGCAACAGGACAAAAAAACTTACTTTCGGAACAAAAAATTTTTCCGAGCTGTGGATAACTTTTGTCAGAAACACGCAAAAACAAGGGGGGCAGATGTCAAAATCGAGGGTAAAAATTGCGAAATTCGGAGCGAAATCGGCAAATTTTTGCTCATAAAAATGCATTTTTTAACACACCGAAACTTTCGGCGCTGCGCGAAACGCAAATTTATGCATTCCGAAAAAAGATTTATGCAAAATGAGCCCCACAGCGCATGCTCACTATAACGATTTTTTCTTAATTTTGCCAACAGAACCAATAATGCCAAGGTAGGAATCCACGGCTACGACTATGAACATTCTTCAGAAAGAAATCAACTTCGACCGCTTCGTGCGCGGACTCGTGTTCCTGACGGTGCTCGCAGCATTAGTGTGGGTCGTCGGGCTGTTGAGCGACGTGTTGCTCCCATTCTTCATTGCATGGGTACTGGCTTACCTGCTCAACCCCGTGACTACGTTTCTGCAAACCACGTGCCGACTGCGCTTTCGCTGGCTGAGTGTGCTCGCCACGTTGGCACTGCTCGGGTGCGTCATTGCAGGATGCATCATGCTGGTAGTTCCCTCAGCCATCAACGAAGCCGTGCAGCTGAAAAACCTGATTGCCGACTATCTGAATCACGGCACAGGAAATGCCACCATTCCGCAGCAAGCCAAAGAGTTGCTGACGGAATATCTGCAAGCCGAGGAGGTGAAGAAATTTCTAAACTCCGAGAGCGTCATGGACTTTGTGCAGCAAACAGCCTCGCGCATTGGCGGCCTGCTGATGCACACGGCAAACATGCTGCTCGGAATCATCACGTGGGGCATCACGCTGCTCTACCTCATCTTCCTGCTGCTCGACTTTGAGCGCATATCGAAGGGGTGGATTCACTACATCCCCCACCGCCTGCGCGAAAGTGCGCAGACGCTGGCCGACGACGTGGCTACGGGCATGAGCGCCTACTTCCGCGGACAGAGCATCGTGGCACTCATCGTGGGCATCCTCTTTGCCATCGGATTTTCGGCCATCGACCTGCCCATGGCCATCGGCTTCGGACTCTTTGTAGGCGTGCTCAACCTTGTGCCCTACCTGCAAACGCTGTCCATACCGCTCGCCGTGTTGCTGGCATTGCTCAAAGCTGCCGAAACCGGCTCGAACTTCTGGCTGACCCTGCTGCTCGTAGGCATCGTATATGTCGTGGTGCAAATCATTCAGGACCTCTACGTTGTGCCCAAGGTGATGGGGCGCATCATGGGCTTGTCGCCGGCCATCATACTGCTGTCGCTCTCCGTTTGGGGCTACCTCTTAGGCTTCATCGGGCTCATCGTGGCGCTGCCGCTGACTACGCTCATCCTGTCCTACTACAAACGCTATATTATTAAAGACATCGCAACGCCCAACTAAGGCGACCGCACCCGGTGGTGCGCTCAAACCGACGGACAGCCGCTCCCCGCGGCTCGACACAAAGCTCGCAACGCCCAAACAGCCGTTGCCCTACTCACCCCACCCATAAACCGAACAACTATGGAAGATACCTTTGACATACGCAGCGAACAACATGCTCCCTCGAACTCGGAAAAGGAGTTTGAGCGCGCCCTGCGCCCGCTGACCTTCGACGACTTCACGGGGCAGCAGCAGGTGGTTGAAAACCTGCGCATCTTTGTGGAAGCTGCGAAGTATCGCGGCGAACCGCTCGACCACACCCTGCTCCACGGCCCTCCCGGACTGGGTAAGACCACGCTCTCGAACATCATTGCCAACGAGCTGGGAGTAGGTTTTAAGGTGACATCGGGCCCCGTGCTCGACAAACCGGGCGACCTCGCCGGCCTGCTCACCTCGCTGGAGAAGAACGACGTGCTCTTCATCGACGAAATCCACCGCCTGTCGCCCGTAGTGGAGGAATACCTCTACTCCGCCATGGAAGACTACCGCATCGACATCATGATAGACCGCGGACCGGCGGCACGCTCCATCCAAATAGACCTCAACCCCTTCACCCTCGTAGGCGCCACCACGCGTAGCGGCTTGCTCACAGCGCCCCTGCGCGCCCGCTTTGGCATCAATCTCCACCTGGAATACTACGACGCGGAGACGCTGCAAGCCATCCTTCAGCGCTCGGCGAAACTGCTCGGAGTGGCGCTCGACAAGCGGGCTGCAGCCGAAATAGCGGGGCGTTGTCGCGGCACACCGCGTATTGCCAACTCGCTCCTGCGCCGCGTGCGCGACTTTGCACAGGTTAAGGGCAACGGAGCCATCGACCTCGCCATTGCGCGCTACGCCCTCGAAGCCCTCAACATCGACAAGCACGGGCTCGACCAGATTGACAACAAGATTCTGACCACAATCATCGACAAATTCAAGGGCGGACCCGTGGGCATCTCGACCATCGCCACAGCCATTGGCGAAGATGCGGGCACGGTGGAAGAAGTGTACGAACCCTTCCTCATCAAAGAGGGCTTCATCAATCGCACACCGCGCGGACGCGAAGCCACTCCCCTTGCCTATCAACATCTTGGGCGCAATCCGCTTGCTGCACCAAGCAGCCAGCCTTCGCTCTTCGACTAACCCTTACCGACACACAAAAAAAACGCTTGGCCTTGCGAAAGACCAAGCGTTTTTCTTTGTCCCAAGAAAACCGGATGCGACAGACGGAAATTTACCCTGCTATTAGCCATAACAATATTGATTGAGTATCGAAACACACGCTGACATACACCACAAATATAGTGCTTAAAATCCTACTGCTACAAACAAAATGCGAGCACTGCCAATGGAGAACTCGCATTCGTTTATTCAATCAAGAAGGAGGCACACTTAATGTTGCGCAACAAGCCCTCAAGTTTAGTGCGCTTCACTGCGCTGTGCGTAAAGATGCGACTAAACTGCTCGGAAGTAAGATTTTGCCACTCGTGAGCAGTCATGGTGGTAAGTTGCGGACGAGGATAGAAATCCTGAACCTCAGTGAGCGGTGCAGACTGATTGTGAGGGCAGGCAGCAATACAACGGTCGCAGCCGTAAATGCAGTTTCCCAAGGGAGGATGAGGCAGTTCGGGTGGGAAAGGTCCGCGGTGCTCAATCGTGAGATAGGAGAGGCAGCGGCGGGCATCGAGTCCGTCGGCAGGACTGAGCGCACCTGTGGGGCAAGCCTTGACGCAGCGTAGGCAGTTGCCACAATGCGAGGACATAGGTGCATCGTAGTGGTCAACAGGTGCGGTGAGGATGAGTTCGCCAAGGAAAAAGTGGCTCCCGGCGCGCGGAACTATGAGCTGCGTGTTGCGACCGAGCCATCCGAGTCCGCATCGCCACGCCCAATAGTGCTCATCGACGGGGGCTGTGTCGCAGAAAGCGCGCCCATCCGCTCGTCCGTCCGAAACCTGACGCACAAACTGAAGCAAAGCTGCGAGGCGCTCTTTCACCACCTCGTGGTAATCGCGCCCAACGGCGTAGCGGGCAAATTGATAGCTGCCGAAGGTGCAGGCATCGCCCTGATAGTAGTTCAGCGCAAGGCTGACGACGGTCTGCGCACCGTCAACCAAGAGTCGGGGATTGAGCCGCTTGTCAAGATGGCTTTCCAAATAAGCCATGCCTGCGTGGTGGTGGTTGGCAAGGTAGTGCTCCCACTGCCGACATCGCCAATCCTCTACCGGAGCAGCGGGCGCACAGCCACAAACAGAAAAGCCGAGGCGCTGGGCTTCGGCTTTCAAGGCTGTATGTGAGAGGATGAATTCGGACATTGCTATGTTCGTAAACCGAGGTTTGAGGTATTTGCAGAAAAGTGGATGCTATTGTAAGCAAGCCCTTTTAATCGAACACCTTGAACGTATATCCCTGCGACTGCAACCACTCTATGGCGCGCGGAAGGGCGTAGAGAATCTTATCGTGGCTCTTGAGAGAATCGTGAAACGTAATGATGGAGCCGGGACGGGCGTAGCGACGCACGTTGAGGAGCACGTCGCGACCATTAAGACGGGTGGAATAGTCGCGCGTAACGAGGTCCCACATCACAACGCGGTAGCCGCGGCGCTTGACAAGCACATAATGATTGTGGAGCATCCACCCGTGGGGCGGACGAAAGAGGTCGGTCTGAAGCAAGACGTTGGCCTTATCGACATTAGCAATGAAGCGCTCTGAAGAATGGCGCACACCACCCCAATGATTGAAAGTGTGGTTGCCAATGCGGTGACCACGGTCCTTTACCATCTGAAAAATCTCAGGATGTTTGCGTGCATTTTCGCCCACCATGAAGAAGGTGGCCTTCACGCCATATTTGTCGAGCACATCGAGCACCCACGGCGTTACTTCGGGAATGGGACCATCGTCGAAGGTGAGATAGACGCACTTATCTTTGTCCTTCATCCTCCAAAGTGCGTGGGGATAAAGCCAACGTAGCCAGCGGGCTGGTTGTTCTATAAACATAATAATGCTAAACCTAACACAGCTGATAGGTTCTCATATTAAGGGAGAAGGTGCCAAGAGGGCGCCTTCTCCAAATAAGACTTATTGAAATTTGCTGTAGCCCAAACGTGCAGAACGCGTGCCAAGCACTCCATCGACAAGCGCAGTCTGGTCGGCAGTAAGCGTCTTCATTGATTCGAGCAACTGGTAAGCCGTCAGGAGTGTGCGGATTGCCTTCACGCATGAGTTGGTATAGTTAAAAAGGCGAGCGTCGGACAACGAGTCGAGCCACTTTAACTGAGCGACAGACTGCTCCAGCAATTCGGCAGCAACGCGTGTTGCCTCTTCATTATTACCTGCTTCTTCCCAAAGCAAAGCTACGTCCATATCGTCCTCAAACTCATAGGGCACAATCTCAGATGGGAACTTTTCCTTCGCAAGGTTGAGCACATTAGTCGCACGAACGACGTCGCCACGTTGCAAGAGCTGATTAGCAAGCGTGAGGAGCATGCGACGATGTGTCATACACATACGCGCAACGGTTTCGTCGAGATAAATTCCGGGCGTATTGACATTGCCATACGCAAAACGATTCATCATGTTGTCATACATCACGTCGGCATCGATTGTACCCATGCGTCCGTAGTTGAAGGGCGTGAGGCGGTAAGCCAAACCTTCGAGAATGCAGTAGTTTTCGAGTCCGGCATAGTTGCTTTGTCCGAGCGTTACCGACATGTAAATAGGACGCTTCCAGTCGTTGCGACCCAACATCTCATAAATCATCATCTCACTCTTGGTGAGCGACTCGGTTTTCAACTTCACCGACATGTATTCAGGGAAGTCCGTGTAGCCTGCGGGCACTTTCATGCCTTGTGCAAGGCAGTTCTCCTTGTTCACCTTCACGACGAAACTGTCGGTAGGCAAATATCCCTTCGTACGGACGTAGTTATCGATAAGATAAGACAACTCATAAGGATTGACTTCGGGATGCTGAAGTTTGGTCATGTTGAGCATTTCCTTATGCTCGGGCATCACGTAGAAGAAGTCATGGCCCATGTTGTCAACGTATTCATAACGATTCCACGCAATCGGAAGTCCGGGCGACTCCCACGCAGTACGGCGCATCTGGTCGGTGTACCAGTCGGTTTGCAAATAAGAGAGATTGCACACACGTGCGTCGGTGCGAAGCCCTTCTGAATCCTGGGCATACCAGAGGGGGAAGGTGTCGTTATCACCGTTGGTAAAGATGATGGGATAGCCTTTTTCGGGCAACGTATTGAGGTAGTTCATACCAAAATCACGGCACGCGAAGCGGTCGGAACGGTCGTGGTCATCCCATGTTTGGCTCACCATCTGAAGGGGCACGAGTACGCCGGCAGTACATGCGATGGCAGCAGCAGCCTTGGGGTTGACTTTCTTGCTAAGCAAATCAGCCAAAGCAGCAACACCGAGACCAATCCACATAGCGAAAGCATAGAACGAACCAGCGTAAGCATAGTCGCGCTCACGAGGCTGCATGGGCGTCTGATTGAGGTAGAGCACAATCGCAAGTCCCGTCATGAAGAACAGGAAGAACACTACCCAGAACTGACGAATACCCTTCTCACCACGATAGGCCTGCCAGAACATACCGAGCAAACCAAGAATCAGCGGCAAGCAGAAGAAGACGTTGCGACCCTTGTTGTTCTTCAAAGGTTCGGGTAAGAGACTTTGGTCGCCATAGAGCATATTGTCGATAAAGGGGAAGCCGGTAATCCAGTTACCGTGTTCCAACTCACCATGGCTCTGAAGATCGTTCTGACGTCCGGCGAAGTTCCACATAAAGTAGCGCCAGTACATAAAGTTGACCTGATAGGAGAGGAAAAAGCGGATATTATCAACCTGCGAGGGCTTTTCGTAAGGGTAAGTATTGCCTTCGTAAGTGAAAGTGGAGTACTTCTTATCCACACCTCCGAGCCAATCTTCATAAAGCTGGGCATGCTTTGCAGAGTGCATGCGGGGGAAGAGCATCTTCGTTTCGGAAGGATAGACGTAGCTGTCGTTTATTTCAACTTCGTCGTAGCGATCGGGCTCTTCAGCGCTTACTTTTTCATGGCGCTGCACGTGATTCTTCTTGCTCAACTCAACAGGACGCGCGGTGTAGGGCGCACCGATGAAGATAGGGTGAGAACCATATTGTTCGCGGTTCAAATAACTGCCGAGCGTGAAGATATCTTCGGGCGAAGACTGATCCATGGGCGTGTTCTGCGTAGAACGAATCACGATGACTGCATATGACGAATAGCCAATCATCATCATCAACATACAGAGCAACGACGTGTTAAGCAAACGCTTACGCATCAAATAATTGCCGTCCTTCGTCTTGAATTTCAACAAGAAAGCAAGCAGAGCAAGCAAGGCGATGCCAAGGATAATGGAAAAACCACCTGAACCAATAAAGGGAATACCCAAGAGCGCAACAGAAAGAAGATAAAGCACGTTAATCTGCTTGCGATTGTTCTTCGTAGTGCTCCAGATAGCAGCAAGCACTACGCCTATGAGCAACAAAATATAGATGACAAGGCCGGAATTGAAGCCCATGCCCACCGTGTTGACAAAGAAGAGTTCGAACCAACCGCCAACCTTCACAATACCGGGCACCAAACCATAGAGCACCAAAGCTACGAGCACTATACTCACGGCAAGCGCAAGCATTGACTGCTTAGCATTCGCATTGGGTTTCTTCTTGAAGAAATATACGAGCACAATGGCGGGCAAGCAAAGCAAGTTGAGCAAATGGACGCCGATAGAAAGACCTGTGAGGTAGAAGATAAGTACGATCCAGCGGTCGCTACCGGGTTCGTCGGCATGTTCTTCCCACTTAAGCATCAACCAAAATACGAGAGCCGTAAGGAAAGATGAGTAAGCATATACTTCGCCCTCAACAGCTGAGAACCAGAAAGTGTCGCTCCATGTGTAAGCAAGTGCTCCACACACACCGGCACCCATAATGATAGCTGTTTGCACAGCGCTACTCACGACGCCATCCGAGCAAATGAGTTTGCGCGTGAGGTGCGTGATGCTCCAGAACAAGAACAAAATGCAAAACGCTGAGAGCAACGCCGACATGATGTTCACACAGAGCGCAACCTGAGAGGGGTCGGACGCAAACTGAGAGAAGAAATTACCTGTAAGCATGAAGAAGGGCGCTCCAGGCGGGTGGCCTACTTCCATCTTATAGGCAGTAGTGATAAACTCCGGGCAATCCCAGAAACTTGCGGTGGGCTCCACTGTCGAGCAATACGTAAATGCTGCAATAGCAAACACCAACCAGCCCATCAAGTTGTTGACGAGTTTGAACTGTTTCATAAAATGTATGATGTTAATTTATTATTCGTCAAGGCGAAACATCGGTGCAGCAACATGGGCAGAACCTTCAGAAAAGTCGGTCCAAAATTTCACTGCACACTTGTTCAACATGCAAAGATAAGAAATTCAGTCCGCCTAATCGGCAATAAAAAGAAATATCTTTGCGAAAACAAAGTTTTTCAGCCTCAAAACCCGAAGCGCACACCATTTAACCCATACTATCCCAACACTACAAAGAAAAATCGCAGACCATCTTTCGACAATCTGCGACGTTCGCTGGTGCTCGAAGCGGGACTCGAACCCGCACAGGCGTTTCTGCCCAAGGGATTTTAAGTCCCTCGCATCCCGCCATTCGAGCTCCTTTTCAGAAACTCTTTATATTTTTGTCAATCAACCTGTTATAAGTCCTTAAAGAAGAAATCTTCCTGTTAAGAACAAATCTCGGTTTACTTCTTGGTTTACACACAAAGTGCAAAACAATGTAATTGTTAATAAAATAGGATTATATCGCAGTCACAAAATTAATAAAACCTTGAGAGTGAAGATTACATCTATATATGATGTTTACTACGTCAGAACATTCATTATGCTACCAATATCAACTACAGACATTGTATATTTATGATATAAATCCCTAATAATTTACAGAACTCTTATAATAGTTCTTTACCCCACGTTTATAGTTCTAATAAAGCTTTCTTTAATTCTTTAGCACATTCATTAATAGGAATGTCTTCAACTATAGCCTCACTTAATTTGAAACTAAATTCCCATGGGAGCATAGGTTCTCTCATGCATACAGTACCACCTCCTAACCAATTTGTACTACTGTTCTTTTTAGCAAGTGCACTCCCCTCTCTTTCCCATTGATTGCGTAAATCATCAAATGCTTTTTTAGCTTCATTGAATATATCATGCTCGTTCAATTTCTTAGCAAGAGCTGCGATATAAACTATATCAGTCATTTTACTCTGGAATTGCTCTGGAAATTTAATCCAACAATAATCTGTTCTTACATGTATTGCCATAAAATGTTATTCTATGCTTTCACAATTCCCTAATGTCAGCTGTTAATATGGATAAAAAAATAAGGTGTGGGAACTATATTTGCTTTATCCCACACTCTGGCCTTCGCATTGCCTCTGGAATGGATAAAGCAATAGCGCCCACACCAAAGGTTATGCAAGTAGCCAAGAATGACTGTACAAACCAATGATGTGGTGCTACTGCTACCATCTTCATTCCATAGTCAAAGTTGCGAAGTTTGAGTGTAGAAGATAATTTCAATAACACCTTTTTACTAAAAAATAACTCTTTTGCTACCGCTGTA
>JAFOWI010000093.1 GCA_017425985.1 Bacteroidaceae bacterium
CTCGTTAATGTAAGAGGCACCCCAGGCGGGATGCCTCTATTTGTTTAGAATAACGTACTTTGTTGTCAGCAACGCGGGCTTAGCGTGCACTTGCTACCATAGCGAGCATATTGGCTATGCCGTCGGCGCCCTGCTGCATGTACTTGCCCACCATTTGCTTGATGAAGAAGTTGAGTTCGGCGCCCAGAGTAACCTTCAACTTGAATTCGTAGTCAGCCGTAGGCAACATCTGAATCCAGAGGTTGGTTGCCATCGGAGTGCCCACGCCTTCGAGCTTGATGAGCTTGGGAGCTTCGCGCTCCACAATGCGCAGTGTGAACTCACCCATCTGCGTAGCGATGGTGATGGTGTCTTCGGTGAACGAAAGGTTCTTCACCTGCTCCTTCAGTCCCTCAAGTTTGTCGGCATCCTTGCCGGCTGCTTCCTTCATCTTTTCGAGCAGGGCAGGATTGTCGAATGCTTGCTTGATGGCTTCGAAATTTCTTAAGTCGGCAAAGCGTTCGTATGCGATGTTCACGTTGTTTGCCACGGTGCGAACTTCGCTTTCGTATTTTGTCAGGCTCATATTTTCAGATAGCGTTGTTTCTTACTTCATCCATTCGCTGGGATTAGCTCTCCACTCAGCGAGCATGGGCACGTGTTCAGCCTTGATGTAGCCGGTTTCCTTTGCTACTTCGACTACAGCTTCGTAGTTCGTGAGCGTCACGAGGCGCACGTTAGCGTCAGCAAATGCCTGCTCAGCAACAGGGAAGCCGTAAGTGTAGCTCGCCACCATACCGATGACGTTGTAGCCTGCAGCGCGGAGGGCTTCAACAGCCTTGAGCGAGCTGCCGCCTGTTGAGATGAGGTCTTCGATGACGATAACCTTTGAACCCTCGGGAAGTTCGCCTTCAATGAGGTTGCCCATGCCGTGGTCCTTAGCCTTAGCGCGAACGTAGCAGAAAGGCAATGCCAACTCCTCTGCCACCAAAGCACCCTGAGCGATAGCGCCTGTAGCAACGCCTGCTACGGCATCGGCTTCGGGAAACTCTTCAGCGATGATGCGTGCGAGTTCGATTTTCACAAAGTTGCGCAATGCGGGGAACGACAATGTCTTGCGGTTGTCGCAATAGAAGGGCGACTTCCAGCCACTTGCCCATGTGAAGGGCTGTTCGGGTTGCAACTTGATAGCCTTAACGTTAAGCAGCTTTTCAGCAAAGATTTTTTCGAGTTGACTCATAGTGATGTAGGTTTTTATGATTGAATATTAATGCAAAGTTACTACAACCCGAATATTATTCAAAATTATTTGCCTACTTTTTTATAAATGAGTAATCGAATCCGCCGACAGCCAAATGCTGCTGCCATTTACCGGTATTTTTAGTATTGACAAGTAAATGTGAGTAATCCGACCCTAAAGCAGTGATAAATATCACAGAATCAGGCTCGAAAAATCAAAAAAATGACTTTTTTCGGATAGATTTATGTAAAGTTTATTTTACAAATGAAAAAAAGTGTGTAAATTTGCAAAACGTAACATTCTCCTTTTACTTACCTATGGAAACATTTTTTCAAAATCATGCTTACATGTTGGAACACACGAACCTCCCCGTTCGTCGTGCTCTGATGGACTCTATTGATTGGAGTTATCGTTTGATTGGTATTCGCGGCCCTCGCGGAGTAGGCCGTACGTCGTTCCTCTTGCAATATGCCAAGGAACATTTCGATGTGCGTCTGCGTCAGTGCCTTTACATTAACTGCAACAGCTTCTATTTCCAGGGACGTGGAGTAGTTGAGTTTGCAGGCAATTTTGTGGCACAGGGAGGTCTTGTCCTGCTCATGGACCAAGCTTTCAAGCTTAGCGATTGGCGTCAGCAACTCTGTGAATGTTACCATAAGTATCCCCGTCTGCGTATTGTTTATACCACAACTTCTGTGCCTCAGGAAGGCGCTGACGACGACGAACTCTCACGTTTGGCGCGCACTTACGTGCTTCATGGATTCTCATTCCGCGAGTACGTCAACTTGCAGACAGGCAATGATTTCCGAGCTTACTCTATCGAAGAATTGCTCAACAACCACGAACAGATTCTCAAGACCATCCTTCCCAAGGTGCGTCCCTGGCAATATTTCCAGGAGTATCTGCACCACGGATATTTCCCCTTCTTCCTCGAAAGTCGCAACTTTACGGAAGCACTCCTCAAGGCGATGAACAACATGATTGAAGTCGATGTGCTCTTCACGAAGTCTGTAGCAGGAAATAACTTTACAGTCTCCGACATAAAGACCGGCAAGAAGACTAAGAATCCCGCACCGCCTTTCACAACATCTACACTGCAGCAGGAGGCTTCAAGAAAGCTTAATTTCCAGTCTCAGCGCACAATGAGAGTTGCGCAGGAGCTTTACGAGGGTATCAACCTCGGAAGCGACGGCGGCGTACAGGGTCTTATCACCTATATGCGTACAGACTCTCTCAGAATCTCCGCTGAAGCACAGAATGCGGCTCGCGACTATATCGTTGAAAAGTACGGCGATAAATATTGCCCTGAGAATCCTCGTGTATATAAGTCCAAGGCATCTGCTCAGGATGCTCATGAGGCTATCCGTCCCTCATCTCTCAAGCACGACCCCCAAAAGGTAAAGAAGCACCTTTCCACAGATCAGTACCGCCTTTATAAGCTCATCTGGGACAGATTCATCGCAAGCCAAATGGAGGGCGCAGAACTCGCTAC
>JAFOWI010000094.1 GCA_017425985.1 Bacteroidaceae bacterium
AATCCAAATTTGCATTTTTCGCGAAGCGCCAAAATTTTAACATTTCACCCTCGAATTTGCTATCTTAGAGTTTACAATTAACATCGCGTTTTGTAAAGTCCACTTTCACCACTTTTGCATAAATATGTGCATATTTGCATAAAAATGCCGTTTTATGCATAAAGTTAGTTTTTGCCAATAGCTTTGGCCCACTCCGTTTGTTTGTAGGTTTCGTTGTGGTTGCCATAGATGCAGAGGTGGGCATTTCTGGCATAAGCCTCCTGAGGCACGAACATCGATATGCCGCAGCAGTTGTCGGTGTCGATGTACGTATAGTTGTTGTAGTAGGGACCTATCCAGAAGCGAGGGGTGGCCTTCATGTTCGTAACGACTTTGCTGAGTTGTTGGCATACAGCCTCGTAGTCGCTCGCGCTGCAAAGATGCTTGATGCTTGACTGGAGGTCGTAGTAGTGAGGGCGGTAGAAGTAGTCGTAGATGTAGCGATAGTAGCGGTCAACCTCCTCCATGTCGGGGTAAGCGGCGTTCCAGTCGATGCTTGCAAGTGCCTCTTTCACAGTAGCTGCAAGGGCATCGAGTTCTTCCGTCTTTACGGTTGAGATGACTAAGCCGTAGTCGTCGTAATGCGTAGTCATCGTGTTCACATCGTTGAAGTAGGTGTCGGCAATGTGCTCCACGCTGTCGGCAAACAAGCCGTCCTCAATCATGTGTGTGTAGTAGGCTCCATCGTAGGGGATGGGCATGGGCGAGGCTACGATGTAGTCGGTGGCAAAGCGCAGGTCGAAGCACGATTCGACGCATTGCATGAGGCAAGAGTCGAAGAATATGTAGTGAAAGTGTGTGCCCGATTCCTCGATAGCCTTTGCCATTGCGCTGATGTTCATCTGCGAACCCGGTTTTCCGTGGGAGTCGTAGTTGGTGTTCATGTTTCCGCTGGCTCCAACGTCGATGCCAAATCCCATTGGCGACATACCGTAATCAGTGTTCGACGAGGGCAACCATCCGTCGGAGTGCGACCAGCACACTAAGCCGTATTCTTCGGCAGGGAAGTATTGAGCTACGCGCTGAACCACGCTCTTGAGCTGTTCGGGGTTCGTGGAGTAGTGGTCGTCGGTCCATTGATAAACGAGCTGCGCATCGGCTTCTGCCGTGAATAGATAGAGGCGTGGCAAGCGTGCGTCATCGACGTAAACTAATAGGCGGTTGTCTTCGCCAACAAACGCTGTTCCGTTAGCAATCTCTGTTGAGTCGTTGCGCCAGGCCAAGGTGCCCAAGTCGTTTTGCGCTACGCAGTAGATGAGCACTGTGCGTTTGGCCAGGGGCATAGGCGTTTCTCCAGGAATGGGCGCAGGTGGCGTTGGTGGTTCGTGGTCTGAGTCATTGTCGCTGCATGCGGCAAAGAGCAGTGCGCATAGTGCGAGCTGGAAAATATACTTCATAAGGATTGTCGTGAGGGTTGAGGGCTTAATTATCTTTCAACTCGCAACCATCGAGGTGGAAGTGGGCTGCGGCTTCTTCCTTGCTGAAGCAATAGTAGGTGATGTCCGCCGAGGAGCAAACTTCTTCGTTGTAGCGAATCTCGGCGGCGATGATAGCCATGTTGCGCTTCATTTCAACGAGGCGTGCGCTCACTCTGAGTTGTACGTCGTCGCCGGTAGGGATGGGTTTGCGGTACTTCATGTTGAGGCGTACGGTTTGTCCTGCCGTCTGTAGTTTGCGGAACACGAGCCAGCCTGCAATTTCGTCGAGCAATGTGGCCTGGATGCCGCCGTGCAACGTCTTTACCCAGCCTTGATAATTGTCGTGTGCGGTCCAAAGTGCCACGATTTCTTCACCGTCTTCGTAGGCTTCCATCTTGAGCCCCCAAGGATTGGTGGGCGCGCAACCAAAGCAATTGTAGCCTTCGCCAACGAGGTGGAGCCACGGATTTTTTATTTTTTTCATTGAAGGGACGTTTTGCTAAATTTTTTTTCTGTTGCAAAATTACTAAGAAACGGGCGAAAAACGGCGTTACTCCTTGCCAAATTGCAACTTTTTGGCAGAATGCGCCGATAAGATTTGCATGTGTGGCAGATAATTTGTTACTTTGTCCGAAACTTTAAGGTAGTAATTTACGCGATGAAGAAGAGAACACTTTTTACTTGGCTACTTGCTTTGACTTTGGTTGTAGCTTGTAAGCAGCAGACGGTCGAGCAAACTCCGGAGGAGCAAACTTCGGTGGCGGTAAAAGAGGAAACGAAGCCCTGTGACCCAATCGCTGATAAGGACGGCATCAGAGAGTATGCCATCACGCAGGGTGGACATAAGTATGTGATAGTTGTTGAGCGCAAAGCCGACAAAGAAGCCCCCGTGGTGAAAGATATTCTCGGCACTCTGTTTTACGACAACACGGTGAGCATATCTATTAAGCGCGACGGCGCAGATTTCTATCACCGCATTTTCAGAAAAAACGATTTCGACAAGATGCTTTCGGAGGAAGACCGTACTTACGGCACATTAGCCGGGATGAGTCTCAACGAAGATGGTAGCAAGGGCGATGTGCTTGCATTCTTTGCGCAAGTATGTATGCCGGGTATGGATGGAGGTATGCATGCCAAGGTGTTGCTGTCGCTGAAATCTTTGCAACTGACGTTCGAGGTCGATGATACGCCCGACCTGGACCTTGTTTCCTTGCATGCAGAGGAAGAGGGTGTATAAGTAGTGCTCAGTGGTTTGGGCTGAGGATTCTTGAGCGTTGCTCTTATTATATATATGAGTAGCGTTGCGCGGAGTAGCTTTGTTGAAATGGGATTTTTCTGCCGGCGGACCAAACGTCTGAGCGCTGTGCTCTTCGTGAGTATGGAGTGACGTCTGATTCGTTTCAACTGAAATCCGGTTTGTTACAGTTGAAGTATTGGTAGGTCAAACTTAAAACCGGCGAAGTCCGATTTTTGAATAACAACGTCTGAATTTTGAGCAATAAAAAAAGGGTGTTTCCTGCGTATGTGAACGAGGGAAACACTCTTCTTTTATATAGTCGCTTCGACTTATTCAGCTACGGGAGCTTCTGCGGGTGCAGCGGGAAGTTCAGCTGCGGCAGGAAGTTCGGCAGCGGGTGCTGTGGGCGCAGTGGGGAGTGCGATTTGCATTTCTGTTACTACGCTGTCAGCATTCTTTGCTTCAGGAGTTGTATAGGCTGTGCAGATGCACAATACAACGAGCGCTGCTGAAAGGCCCCATGTGATTTTTTCTACTAAGTCCGTGGTCTTGTGAACGCCCATGATAGCGTTGCCTGCAGCCATGTTTGAGGTAAGACCGCCCCCCTTTGATTCTTGAATGAGCACGATGAGCGTCAAGAGAATCGCCACGATAACTGCGAAAATTACGAGTACTGGATACATTGTTTTATGATTTTGTTTTGTTATTGATTAGCTGTAGTTTGCGTAAGAAACGCAATTGGTCTGCAAAGTAACTACTTTTTTTCGGATAATTCAAATTTAACTTGGTAATAATTTCAATTGCCTTGTCGTAATTGCCTTGTTTTGTATAAATTCGTGCCAAAATTTCGGTAAAATAGTCTTCGTTGGTTTCTTCGTTGTCGGTGTTGGGCACATAGGTGGGCTGCTCCTGGAGCGTAACGCGCTGATTGCCGTTTTCAATGTACGAGTTGATGAGCTCGTCGTGTTTTTCGGGTTCGGGCTCCATGTCGTCGAGTTCAAGCAGGTAGGCTGCGTAGTCAGTCGTAGCGTCGGCCACGGTGAGTGTGCGCTTTCCTCTGCGCACGTTCATGTCGGGCGTTGCGGCAAGGAAGTTTTCTATGAGGTTGTTTGTACGGTCGCCTGTTGGGCGTTTCTCAGTTGCGAACTGCGTTTGTTGAGCTGTTGTGTTGGTAGTCATTTGCAGTTCATAGTGCGCCCCTTCTACCATGTTGAAAAGCGCCTTTCGGTTGGGCACAAACAACGCTGTTCGCCTCAACTCCTCACCAAATGATGGGTCGTGCAGCAAAAACAGGTTTTGAAGCATGAGCATTCGCGCCGTTTGGTGGTAGGGGTGTTGAGCCAATCGTTCGCGCAGTTTATGAAGTGTGTCCTTGTTTAACTGCTCGGGGTGTTCGATGAGATATTGTAAATCCACGTTGTGAGGGAAGTTTTTGGAGGATTTCGGAGTGTGGAGTTGTGTGCGAGGTTGTTTTTCTTACCAGTCGGCTACGGTGGCGTTGAATATCTGGTCGGCAATGTCCTTGCACATTTGTGTTACGAGTTCTTCCTGAACAGCAGCCAACTGTTGGTTAGCGTCGTATTGGGTGGTTGCGGAGAATTGTTTTTCCCACGCTTTGTTGTCGTGCTTGTTTTCAAAGCGGATGTTGACGGTCATCTTGAGCTGCACCTGTGCTGCAAATCCGTCTGCCGAAACGGCTTTGTTGAATTGTTCGTAGCTTGTGATTTCGCCGGCAATGGTAAGGTCGCCCCCCTTTTTTACGAATTTGAGTCGCGTTTGGTTTGCGTAGAGGTCTTGCAGCGTGTTGTTGAAGATAGCTTGCATGGGTGCCCATCCGTAGGGTGCACGATTGACGATTTGGTCAATCTGCAGCGTTTTGATGACGTCGTAATTGATGGACGCGCTATTGAACTTATAGCTTACTCTGCAACCTGCAACGATGAGGCAACCTGCGATGAGTAGCGATGCGATGATGTATTTACTCCAAGCCATATTCTTTAATTTTTCTGTAGAGTGTGCGCTCTGAAATGCCTAAGAGCTGTGCGGCAATCTTTCGGTTGTTGTTGGTTTCGTGTAGCGTCTTCTTGATGAGTTCTTTGCTGAGCGAGGAGAGGCTGCCGGTGGGCGTTTCGTGCTCGGACTCTTCGGGGATGAACTCTTCGTAGTCGGTAGGTTCTAAAATTTTGTTTTTCCCGCTTGATGTTACGACGTTTTCAATTACTGCGGGGTGGAAACTTGTGGGTGGGAGCGTTGTGTTGTTGCTGATGATGCGCTTGAGCTCATCGACTTCCTTGCGTAGTTGGTAGAGCATGGCCATGATTGTGGCATTGTCAATCTGGAAGAGGTTTGATTGCTTCGACTCGGCCGTTTTTTCAATAGGCATAAGTTCTCCCTTGTGGCGCTCTGCGGGTATGTAGTTTTGCAGAATTTCGGGCGTGATGGTACGTTCTTCAGCCGTGATGCTCATGTTGGTCACGATGTTGCGTAGTTGGCGCACATTGCCTGGCCATGAGTAGTCGAGCAACTTGTTTTCGGCTTCGGGGGTAAGGCGGAGTGGCGGAATGCTGTAGCGTTCCTGCATTTCCATCGCAAAGTATCTGAAGAGCATGACGATGTCGGTGCCGCGATGTCGGAGTGGCGGGATGTCGATGCTCACGCAGTTGAGGCGATAGTAGAGGTCTTCGCGGAATTTGCCGTCGGCAATGGCTTTTTCCATATTGACGTTTGTAGCTGCCACGATGCGCACGTTTGTCTTGCGTACTTCGCTGGACCCCACGGGGATGTACTCGCCCGTTTCGAGCACACGCAGCAGGCGGGCTTGGGTGGCAAGCGGCAGTTCGCCTACTTCGTCGAGAAAGAGTGTGCCTCCGTTGGCTGAGGCGAAGTAGCCTTCGCGCGAACCTACGGCTCCGGTGTAGGCTCCTTCGACGTGGCCGAAGAGTTCGGAGTCGATTGTGCCTTCGGGGATGGCGCCGCAGTTGATTGCAAAGTAGTTTTTGGACTTACGTTTGCTGTTGTCGTGGATGATGCGCGGAAAGGTTTCCTTGCCCACGCCGTTTTCGCCGATAATGAGGACTGATAAATCAACGGGGGCAATTTTGAGAGCCGTGTCGAGCGCACGATTCAAACCATCACAGTTGCCTATGATGTTATAGCGTTGCTTGATGCGTTGAATTTGTGAGTCGGTCATTGAAGATTTTTTTATGGGGTTACAAATTTACGGCTTTTCCTCGGAATATGCGAAGAAATCGGTAGAAACTCTTTGCGATTCGTTGCTTATGAGCAGCAATCGGAAACGTTGCTTTGCAGATTGATTGCTCATTGTTGCAGTTTTTGGTCTGCCGTCAATGTGCAGTAAGGGTGTGTCAATTTTTACTGTTGACACACCCTTGTTGCTGTTGTATGAGTAAGGCTTGAAACGCCATACGCCGGGCTTCTGTAGTGTAGCCTCTGAGGCGTGAGCGTTGGTATTTGTCTGAGTTGCAATGAACTTTAATATGTGTAGTCTGCGCGCGCTGCTTCGCCGTTGTACGTGAAGGTGCAGAGTTCCACCATGCCGTCCTTGTTTACGGAGTAGTTGAAGTGGAGCTCGTAGTCCTGATGTCCTGACGCCTCGGGGTAATCAATTTCGATGGACTTCACAAGTCGCTTCGTGGCGTTGCCCATAAGTCCGGCGTAGTATAGGTGTTCGAATCCGAAACAGCCAAAGGGCTTCGACATCAACTCGGGCAAGAGACCGTTGGTGTTGGGGATGTCCGAGGGAGTGAAGCGATAGTAGGTGGGGGCATCGTTGTTTTCGTAGTAGGCAATGGTCTTGAGGTCACCATTTACGTATTCGATGTCAGCACGTGCACGCGACACGTCGGCACCGAAGTTGACGTCCTTCACAATTTTGTCCCACGCCGTGAGGCGTCCTTCGTTGTAAACAAAGCGATATTCGTCCTTGTTTGCAGTGAGGTAGGTGATGTTGTGGTTTTCGTCGAGCGTAAGTCCCATAGCGAGGTTGCCGGTGTTGACGATGCTCACGGAGTTTTCGCCATAGATGAGCTGGCTGCCATATTGGATGTTTACGCTTGTGGGGTTGTAGAGCGTGGCCGATGCGCTGGTGAGGCGTGTGCCGGTGTAGGCGAACTGCCAGTCGTAGCAGCCGTTCATGTTGCCACGGTGGGTGATGCTCTTCACGCGAACGTCGCTACTGCCGGGCAGAGTGGGTTGTACCAATATGGGCGTGGGTTCATCGCTTGAGCATGAAGCCATCAGTGTAGCTATGCCGATAAAAAGGATGCTGATTTGTTTCTTCATAGTTTTCGTTAAGTTTCATTTGTCAATAATGTGGGCAAAAATAGCATATTTTTTTGGATGTGGGCATTTTTTAGGCAGAAAAAAATGGGGTGGCTTGGGTGAATGTACCTGTTTTGAACAGAACCTTCCAGCCCAGAATGCCATAACCGGCGCAGAAGGCCATAATGGAAAGGATGTGCAGTCCCAGGGCATTCAACACCAAACCCACCACAAACAATCCCGCGCCCAGCAGGATGGACTTCAAATCATCGCCGCCGTGTTCATGGTGATGTTCGTGCTCATGCTCGTGGTCGTGGTCATGATGATGACCGCAGCCGCATTCGTGGTCGTGGTCGTGGTGATGACCGCAGCCGCATTCGTGATCGTG
>JAFOWI010000095.1 GCA_017425985.1 Bacteroidaceae bacterium
CTTGTTTTTGTCATTTTTGGGCCCAAAAAAGGGAGAAACCGCGTGGTTCCTCCCTTGTAGTACAAAGTTACAACAAAATTTGACGAATTCCAAATTTGTTAAATTGTGTTAATTAACATCCATTAACAAATCTACCCTTCATTTTGCTATCTCGCACCCCCGAAAACCCTCGTTTCGCGCAGCGCCGATTTCGTTCTCCAAAACCAAAAGGCCGATTGAATTTAATGCCTAACTCGCTGAATGTTATCTTTGTACGAAGATGCGTGCGCAACAGATAAATTTCGGGTATTCGGCATTCTGAATATTGGGAGCGATTAATCTTGAAATAACTTTGCCATGAAGCGCTCGTTATTTCCAGGTTTTCGTATCGTCTCAATAGTTTTCGCGCTTATTTGACTGAGGGTTTAAGTTTCCTTCAGTGTCAGTTCCGCCCCATCCGATTTCGGGTGAAAGTTTAGGATTTCCATCATTTTAAATGTCTAAGAATACACCAAAAAAAGCGCGAAACATTTAGTTGATTCCTATTCAGTGGGTGTTTGGCGTGACCCAGCAGCGAATAACTAAAAGTCCGCGTTTGTTGTAGATGATGTTTTTTAAACGGTGGTTACTTTATTGTTAGATTCCTCTTTCTGTGCCAAGCAAGCATCGTATAATTTTTTATAAAACGGGTGGCGGCAGAGGGTTTCGGTGCTGCCGAGTACGATGAGTTTGTAGCGGGCACGGGTAATAGCTACGTTCATGCGGCGGAGGTCGGAGAGGAAGCCGATTTGGCCTTCGGCATTGTCGCGCACCATGGAGACGATGATGACGTCGCGCTCCTGCCCTTGGAAGGCATCAACGGTGTCGATGGTGATGTGCTTCTTGAGGGGCTTGAGCTTTGCATCGTGCTTTATGAGGCTGCGGAGGTAGTGAACTTGTGCGCGGTAAGGCGAAATGACACCGATATCAATGCGCTCGCTGAGCAAGCGCAGCATGCCGATTTTATCTACATAATTATGGAGCGCGGCAATCGTGAGGCGTGCTTCGGCCTTGTTGATGCGTCCGTAGGAATTGCCAATGAATTCTTCGTGGTGAGTAGTCGGGACAACGGGCGTCGCTTCTTCGGCATCGGTTGTGGCGGAGGGTTCGGACTGCGTCGTAGTGTCGTGCCACTCTATGGGTACGTCGAGCTCGTCGAGCAGCGAGCGATGTTTCACGTCGGGGGCAGCGGTGAGCTTTCCGCCATAAAACCAGTCGGAGGAGAAACGCATCAGCGCTTCGTTCATGCGATATTGCACAGTGAGCAGATGTACGCACTCGGGTTTTCGCGCAGCGAGTTGCTCCATCAGCGTTATGCCCAAGCCACTGCGCAGGGCTTCGGGGCACTTTATCGTTGGCGGGAGCTGCTGATGGTCGCCGGCAAAGATGACGCGATCCGCACGCTGCAAGGGTATCCAGCATGCCGCTTCGAGCGCTTGTGCCGCCTCGTCGATAAAAAGCGTGTGGAAGTGTTGTCCGACGAGCAAGGGATTGGCAGCTCCTGTCAACGTGCAACTCACTACGCGCGAACTGCTGAATAGCGCTTCACGAATGCGCACTTCGAGTTCGTCGGCACGCTCGCGCAGACGTGCTATTTTCTGGTGGAAATTGGCAGCACGTTCTCCTCTCGGTTGGGAGTAGAGTTGCTTTATCGTGCGTCGCAGTTGCCACAGGTCAGGATAGTCGGGGTGGGCTGCAAAGCGGTGTTCGTAGGTGTGAGCAAGCATTTCGGGCGTGACACGCGTGGGGTTGCCAATGCGAAGAATGGGGACGCCGCGCTGCGCAAGTTGGCTGCACATCCAATCGACAGCCGTGTTGCTCTGCGCACAGACCAGCACTTGCGATTCGCGCTTGAGCACTTCGCAAACGGCTTCGACGAGCGTAGTAGTTTTTCCCGTTCCAGGAGGACCATGGACGATGAGCACATCTTTTGCTCGCAATGCGTGGCGCACGGCTTCTTCCTGCGAAGCATTGAGCCACGGGAGACTCAGCGCTACGGAAGAGGCTGACGACCATGAAGCGGGGGCTGCGGTATGAAAGATGTCGCGGAGCGTTGCTACCCTGCCCTTGCGGCATTCGATGGTGCGGTTGAGAGCAGACAGCATGACACGGTAAGAATAGTCGTCGAAGTGGAGCATTACGCCTGCAAGGTCGGCATTCTGGAGTTCTGTCAAAGCCATCTCGCCCGGTAATTCAACCACCATGCGCGTTGGCTCGGCATAACTTACGGTTGCCTGGAAATTCATATAGCGCAGTGAACCATCAGCGCGCTTTTCGAAGAAACAAACGGGGCGTCCGTATTCAAAGTTGTGCACTACATCGTCGTCGGCAGCGGTAGAATGGATTTCTACGACAAAGCGGTCGAGAGAATTGTAGTAACTGCGTCCTACGCTGATGGGATACCAGCAGTCGCCACGCTTCACCTTGCGGTCAATGCCCATCATGGCAGCCTCTTTTGCAAAGGCCGCCTTTTCGTATTCGTACTCCATGCGCAGGAGTTCGAGCTGACGCTGTAGCGAGATGTATTTTTGCATGAATGAATATGATAGTAGTAGACGAGTTGTTAGGTACAAGTAGGCGAGATGGTCAGACTCGAAAGCTGGCTTGCACGCCTGCATAGCCTTAAAACCTCACGAGCGAAGCGACCTTACTACCTTATAACCTTAAATACTAATGTATCATTTTAAGTCCGATGACCGAAGCAATCAGCGTGAACGTGAAGAACAGGCGCCAGAAGGTGGCTGGCTCTTTAAACACGAAGATGCCAATCAGCACAGTTCCTACAGCACCAATGCCTGTCCAGATGGGGTAAGCCGTGCCGATAGGAATTTCCTTAATAGCCTTGGCGAGAAACACCATGCTCAAAATGTAGAACACGACAAACGCAATGTACCACCACGTGGCGCGCATCCCTTCTGCAAGGTTGGCTTTGCCTAAACAAAACGTAAAACTACACTCAAAAAATCCAGCCAATACCAATATTGCCCAATACATATATAATATAATGCGTTCTACTGAGGGCTGCAGACTATCCGGCGTCTCCTTCCGAGAACTTTTTGCAAAGATAGTGAAAACCGAGAGCAGAAATAATAAGCTTGCTTAATTATTTTTGCCGAGGTGCCTCCTATCTTATTGAAGTTTCGCAAATGCTCAACTTCAAA
>JAFOWI010000096.1 GCA_017425985.1 Bacteroidaceae bacterium
GTATTCTCTCAATACGGAGTGCAAAATTAAGACAATATTTCTTAACAAACAAATGTTTTTAAGATTTTTTGCTCTTTAACACGTGATTATGTTGTAAGAAGTCTAATTTTGTAATTATAGTTCTTCAATTTTCTGTTCTTTAGGGCAGTTTTCTTTCAGATAATCGTGTAGCATGTGTATGGCGATAGAGGTGGCAGAGGAGAGATTTTTGTCTCGGCCGTTATCTTCTTCGATTACGCGTGTTTGAATATTGTCTTTGTTGCCTACTGCTATCCAAATTGTGCCTACGAGAACGCCACTTCGACCGCCATCGGGGCCACCAGGTCCGGCGAAGCCGCTAATGGCAAGTGCATAGTCTGTACCGAAAAGTTCGTTTGCGCCGATAACCATTTGGCGTACAACGTCTTCGCATACGGATGTTTTTTCTTCTATGATTTTTTCATCGACGTTGAGAAAGTTTTGCTTGATTTGATCTGAATAGCAGATGAGTCCGCCTTTGAAGTAGTCAGAACTTCCGGGTACGGCTGTAATGGCTGCTGAAATTCTGCCTGCGGTGCAACTTTCTGCAGTGGAGAGGGTTTTTCCGCAACTCCACATTATTTCGTTAATCTCTTTAGAGGTAAGTTTGAGGTCTAATTCCATTGTGTATGATGTGTTGAGTTTGGGTAATATTGTGTTTTATATAGTTACGCGTGCGAAGGCGGGTTTTTCGATGGGGCAGAATTCTTTGTCCAAATATTTGTAGTATCCGTTCATTGCTATCATTGCTGCATTGTCGGTTGTATAGCTGAATTTGGGGATGTAGATGTTCCACGTCTTGTTTTGTCCGCGTACTTGGAATGCTTCGCGAAGTTTTGTGTTTGCTGAAACACCGCCTGAGAGTGCAACGTGGTTGATGCCTGTTTCCTTTACGGCTTTTTGGAGTTTCTTTATTAAAATATCTACGATGGTCTTTTCGAGCGATGCGGCTAAGTCTTCTTTGTTTTCTTCAATAAAGTTGGGATTTTCTTTTATTTTATCTCGAAGAAAGTAGAGGAAGCTTGTTTTTAATCCGCTGAAGCTGTAATCTAATCCTGGGATATTGGGTTTGCTGAATTGAAAAGCCTCTGGGTTGCCTTGTCGAGCTAATCTGTCGATGATGGGACCGCCAGGATATCCTAATCCCATTACTTTTGAGCATTTGTCGATCGCTTCGCCGGCTGCATCGTCAATGGTTTGTCCTAAGATTTCGATTTTGTTGTAGGCAGATACTTTTACAATTTGACTATTGCCCCCGCTTACTAATAAGCATAGGAATGGGTAGGGGGGGACGGTTTTGTTTTCGTTTTCTTCTTTAATGAAATGAGCAAGGATGTGACCGTGTAAGTGGTTTGTTTCGATAAGGGGCACTCCTAAACTTAGGGCTAATCCTTTTGCAAAACTTACGCCGACTAAAAGCGAACCCATTAATCCTGGTCCTAATGTAACTGCTATGGCTGAAATGTCCTTTTTGTCGATGTTAGCACGCTTTATAGCTTGGTCAACTACGGGGACTATGTTTTTCTGGTGTGCGCGCGAAGCTAATTCGGGCACAACGCCTCCGTATGCCTCGTGAATGGCTTGGCTGGCTGTTACGTTGCTTAAGAGTATTCCATCTTTGATGACTGCCGCAGAGGTGTCATCGCAAGAAGATTCTATGCCAAGTATGATGGTGCTCATGTTATTTTATGAAATTTATATGGGTCGGGTTGACGGTTTAATCTATGTGTGGGGCTGGGACAAGGGTGTCTATGCTCTGTAGGTAATGGCGCTTGGAATGACGCTAAGGTGGTGGAGTTTAATGCGTTAGAATTTCTAACCCTGTTTCGGTTACGAGGAATGTGTGCTCCCATTGTGCTGAAGGCTTTTCGTCTTCTGTTACAACGGTCCATCCGTCTTCTTCGTCAACAAAGATATCGGCTACTCCCATGTTTATCATGGGCTCGATGGTAAAAACCATGCCTGGCACGATGAGCATGCCTTTTGCTTTGTCGTGATAGTGATTTACTTCGGGTTCTTCGTGGAATTCAAGACCTGTTCCATGTCCTGCTAAATCTCTTACGACAGAGAAACCATTTTTCTTGGCATGTTTTTCAATTGCTTTACCTATATCGCTGATGAGTCCCCATGGCTTTGCGGCTTCTGCACCAATTTCAAGACATTCTTTTGCTACACGCACTAATTTTTCGTTTGCCGGTGATGTTTTTCCGATGATGAACATGCGGCTTGCGTCGGCATAATATCCATTGAATATTGTGGTGATATCAACATTGACGATGTCGCCTTCCCAGAAGTCTTCTTCGTCAGAGGGGATGCCGTGGCAGACTACTTCGTTGATGCTGATGCAGCAGCTTTTAGGAAAACCCTCGTAGCCTAAGCACGCGGGGATTGCTCCTTGGCTGACTATGAAGTCGTGCACCATTTTGTCGAGTTCGGCGGTGGTCATGCCTTCTTTGACTTCGCGTTCAACGAGGTCGAGTGCTGCTGTATTGATTATGCCTGCTTGCCTAATGCCTTCGATTTGTTCGGGCGTCTTTATAAGGTTGCGTGTTGGTACAAGTATGCCTTTGTCTTGAAATTGCATCACTTTTTTGTCCAATTCGGTAGGTTCAGTTCCTGCAGGGAGTGTCCAATTGTGTTTGTTCTTTTTAGTCATTGCTTGTTTGTTTTGTTGGCAAAATTACAATTAATTTGTCACACATTTAAAAATGAATTGGATAAAAAAACTTAAACTTTGGGATATTTGTGTTTTTGATGAGCGGAGTGGTTAGGAGGTTTATTCGTAGATGAATTGCTCTACGTTTTGCGCATCAGCATATTGCTTAAGCAGGTCGATTGCTTTGTTTATAGAGAAGTGAAGATTCTCGCTGTCTCCGTCGTATGCGTTGATGAGCATGAGCAGGCGCTGTGTTTCACTGCTGATTTTTGTTTTGACGCTGTCGCTCGTAGGGGTTGCTATGCCTGTTGCGCTGTCGCAATATACGGGGAGCGATTCAATGTTGAGCCTTCCTCGCCCGATGCCTTCATAGATGTCGTCCGATTTTCCTAATCTTAGTATGATTTCTTCGCCTTCTATTTTTTCTAAATCGAGCATTGCTGTTGCGTATCCCGTCGATAGTGAAACGAGATTCCCTATGTCTACAATGGTGTCAATGCTGTAAAGGTCTTTTCCTTGCAGTGTACGTCGGGCTAATTGTTCGCAGGCGGGACGGTAGCGACTGGGGTCTTTCCCTGCTTTTCGGTAGGCGGCTCGGGTTGCTGCAATTCCGCTACGCTCCTTGATGCTGTCTGTTGTATAAGCTGAGTTGAGTTGGCAGCATTCGTCGGTTATTTCTTGCCATAGGGCTTTTGATGTTGGACTGTTTGAGACGTTTGCAATGATGGCTGCTCCTTTGAATGTTGGGCAGATTGCTCTAAATTCTTCTGATACTGAAATATTTGGCATGCTTACTTGTTGATTTCTTCTTTGAATGTGTTGATAATTGTCGCTCGTTGCTCGGCAGAAAAGGTGGAGCAGTGATTGTTTAGGGTGGTTTCGAGTGCTTGTAGCGCAATTGTGCGCATTGCTGCCTTGCCTGCTCTTACTCCGCTTTGATAGGAGTTTGTAGAGAGGGGTGAACGATTGAAGTTTCCGTCTGCCATGATGGGTAATATTATATGTATGTGTATTACTTGAGTTTGCTAAAATTCGAGGTAAAGAATATGGGTTATTGTTGAGGTTGAATGTAAAACTTTTTGTTGTCGAAATCAAAAATAACCGCGTGGTTCTGAAAGTATTTTAGTCCGATGCATCCTTCTGTGCTAAATTTAGGAAGTGCTTTGGTTATAGCAATCGTAGGATTCTGGAATGGAGTGTTACCAATTGTTATTGCGGTGGGTATGAATGCTTTGGCGATGATATTGCCTTGGTGGTCGTAGCCGTTATGAATCTTTATTTTTTCAGCATGTTGTTGTAAGAATTCTTGTATTGTGTTGCTTTGTTCGAATAGAAATATCAATGAGGCGTTTCCTAAGTCAAGGTTGAAATTACCTTTGATTGATGCGTCGTAATTTGAATCTTGTATGTGTAGCGTTGTAATGATAGCCGGCATTTTCAGATAGGTGTCAAAGTTCATAGGTAATGAATGCCATCTTTTGGGGACTGACTCATTTGTTGCAAGTATCTGAAAATTTGCTTTCTTAAGGTCTAATCTTATGCACCTTGTTCCATTCTGATGAAATAGATTTTGAATGGGCAGTGCTACTTCGTACTCATTTTTGAATGCTGGCAACAGGAATATTTCGCCTTTATAGTATGCATAGTTATTGAGCTGCAGTGTGGCTTCTGCGCGATGCGTAATGTTGTATGTCTTTCCGCCTAAATTTATTTTAGATTTGCTTGGGTTGAATGCAATTCCAAGTTCGTCTTGATGGTTGAATGCGAAGGCTGAATCCATTAATAATGTATGTATGCCTGATTCGAGTTGGGCTCTTACTTGTGTTGTGTTGTTGAGTGATATAGTTGTTATATAATGTCCGCTGGAAGTTTTTTGCAAATCGTAGCAGGTGGCGTTGCATTCTTGATTCTGGGCTACAATTTTTGCAGGCATGAAAGGTGTAAGCAATGTTAGTAGCATTGTGGCGGCAACAAGTTTCATGGTGTGAGGATTTTAGAGTTTAGTTATTTTGTAAGTGATTTATGTA
>JAFOWI010000097.1 GCA_017425985.1 Bacteroidaceae bacterium
CAGAAGATGCGCGATGGCGACAACACCTCGGTATACATCGGCACCGACCCATTTGCCATTATGAACGACTTGGTGCAGAATACCTTCACGCTCACCGATAACTTCTCCTACTATGCTGACTCTCACACCATTACGATAGGTACTCACAACGAGATTTTCAATTCGTCGTGCCTCTATATGGCCAATGCTCTCGGAGCCTATACCTATAATACATTGGAGGACTTCCTTGCTGACAACGCCCGCAAGTATGTGCGCAACTACCCTATCGGCAACCCTGCTACGAACATCACCTCGGCGCAGTTTGGCCTCTACATTCAGGATGAGTGGAACGCCTCGTCGCGCTTCTCGATGACCTATGGCTTGCGTGCCGACATTCCCGTAATCTTCGGCAATCCGCCTGCAAATGAGGCGTTTAACAGCTCGGATATCGCCACAAAGTATGGCATCAAGACGGAAGTCACTGCCACGCTGCGCTCGTCGCGCGAACGCTACACGTTCAAGAAGGGCGAGGGCCACATCCTGCTCAACCTTGGCGAGGGCCTCACGAACGAATGCGGAGCCATGGTGCGCCGCGTGAGCGAAACGGAGGTCGAAGGCTTTAAGTTGATGGGCACTTTCTGCTACACAACGCAAGCCGTGTTCCCCATCTACTTCGTGATGCGCGTATCCAAAGTGCCTTCAAAGAGCGGCTGCTGGAAATTTCAGCCCACGCTGCAAGGAGTGGAAGGCGCCTGGTGTCCAGACGACGGAACGTATAAACTCTACGAAAACTACTACCGCGAAATGGCGGGTAACGATATCGGCTACCACTTCAGCTACAACGACCTCGCAGAGGGCGAACAAATCGAAGTGAGCATGGGAGTATCGATGGTGTCGATAGAAAATGCACGCATGAACCTCGACGCCGAGCAGAGCGGCAAGGACTTCGACCAGCTGCTGGCAGCTGCCACGGCAAAATGGTCGGACGACTTAGGACGCATCCGCGTTGAAGGTGGCACGAAGGAGCAGCGCACCGTCTTTTACACAGGGCTATACCATGCGCTGATTCATCCCAGCCTTACGAGCGACGTGAACGGCGATTACCCCATGATGGAAAATCCCGGAATAGGGCGCAGCGCACATCCTCGCTACTCGGTGTTCTCGCTTTGGGACACCTATCGCAACCTCCACCAGCTGCTTACGCTCGTCTATCCCGAACGCCAAACCGACATGCTCCGCTCTATGGTAGGCATGTATAAGGAATGGGGATGGTTGCCCCGATGGGAACTCTTCGGTCGCGAAACCTACACGATGGAAGGCGACCCTGCAGCCATCGTCATCGCAGATAGCTGGATTAAGGGCCTGAGAGACTTCGACATTCAAACGGCTTACGAGGCAATGCTCAAGTCTGCCACTACGCCGGGTGCGAAGAATCCCATCCGTCCCGACCTCGACCCCTACGTAGAAAAGGGATACATCCCCCTTTGGTTCTTCTCAAACGACCTTTCGGGCGACAATTCCGTGTCGCATGCGTTAGAATATTGCGCTGCTGACTATGCCATTGCGCAGTTGGCAGATTCGCTCGGCGACAAAGCGCGCAGCGAAGAATTCAGGAAGCGCGCCGTGAGCTATCGTCGCTACTACTGCAAAGAGCACGGCACACTCCGCCCCCTTACAAAGGAAGGCGAATTCCTCGGCGACTTCGACCCCACAACTGGCAAGCACTTTGAGAACGTTCCTGGCTTCCACGAAGGTTCGGCATGGAACTACACCTTTGCAGCGCCCCACGACGTGGAAGGACTGACCGCTTTGATGGGTGGCAAGAAAAACTTTGTGCAGAAGTTGCAGGACGTGTTCGACAAAGATTACTACGACCCAACGAACGAACCCGACATTGTTTATCCCTACCTGTTCAGCCGAATCAAAGGCGAGGAATGGCGCACGCAGCGCGAGGTAAAACGCTTGCTCGAAAAGCACTACCATGCTACGCCCGGCGGCTTACCCGGCAATGACGACACCGGAACGATGTCGGCATGGGCGGTGTTCTCCATGATGGGTTTCTACCCCGACTGTCCGGGCGAACCCTACTACACACTGACAACTCCCGTTTTCGACCGCGTTGAAATCGATACGCCCCAGGGCACCATCGTCATCACCGCATCGCGCAAAACGGCGGATGCCGACTATATCAAGACGATAAAGGTGGGCGGAAAGAAGACCTCCAACTATCGTATCAGCCACGAAGCCCTCCTTCGTAAGCGCAACATTCATCTAAATCTTAGCAATCGACCCTAATGAAAAAACTTTCTATATTCCTCGCGAGCGCAATGGCGCTTACAGCCTGCGGACCCAAGAATGAAGCTCCGCTCACATCGTACGTCAACCCCTTGATAGGGTCAGGCGGACATGGACACGTGTTTGTCGGTGCAAGTGTGCCCTTCGGAATGGTGCAGTTAGGCCCTACCAGCATTACGCAAACGTGGGACTGGTGTTCGGGCTACCATCAGGACGAGCAGTCGGTCATCGGATTTTCGCACACACACCTTAGCGGCACTGGTATCGGCGACCTTTTTGACGTGACTGTAATGCCTGTTGTGGGCGAAGTGGTTTATGAACGTGGTACACTCGACAACTCCAACAGTGGTATGTGGTCGGAAGCCGATCGCACTAAGGAAGTTGCAAAGCCTGGCTATTATAGTGTGCCTTTGAAGCGCTATGATGTTACGGCTGAGCTTACGGCTACGGAGCGTGTGGGTTATCATCGCTACACCTTCCCCGAAGCAAATGATGCAGCCCTCGTTTTCGACCTTCAGAACGGTGGATGTTGGGATAAAACAATGGAAGCAAACGTTGAAATTACTTCCGACAAAACTTTGCGAGGTTATCGTTTCTCAAAAGGATGGGCGAAGAATCAGCGCGTTTATTTCGCTGCTGAATTGTCAAAGCCTTTCACTTCTGCCGAACGTGGCGGACAGGATAGCCTTTATACACGTTTGAATTTTGTTACGACAGCAGGCGAACAGGTGTTGCTCAAAGTGGCAATTTCATCGGTTAGCGTAGAAGGAGCTGAGGCTGCTTTGCTTCAGGAAGGTGCTACCTGGGACTTTGATGCTGTGGCGCAGCAGGCTTCGCAGCGTTGGAACGATGAATTGGCAACTATCACAATCGAAACGACCGATACAGTGCAGAAGCGTCTTTTCTACACAGCGATGTACCACAGCATGATGGCGCCTGTACTCTTCTCGGATATTAATGGAGATTATCGTGGTGCTAATGACAGTGTGTATAATGCTGCCGAACCTCGTTTCACTAACTTCTCGCTTTGGGATACTTATCGTGCGAAGCAACCCCTCATGACAATTGTTCAGCCCAAGCGTGCTGCGCAGTTTGTAAATTCGATGATAGACATTTGCCATCAGCAGGGACGCCTTCCCGTATGGCATTTGTGGGGTAATGAAACCGACTGCATGGTGGGCGACCCTGCAATTCCCGTTGTGGCGGATGCTATCGTGAAGCAGCTTCCTGGTGTAGATTATGAAGAGGCTTATAAGTCAATACTTCGCACGCTTGAGCAGGACGGACGTGGTCGCAAATTCCGTCGTGAGTATGGCTACATCCCCTGCGATTTGTTCCAGGAAGCCATCGCTTACGACATGGAATATGCGCTTGCCGATGGAGCCGCTGCCAATGCTGCCTACGCTTTGGGCTATGTAGATGAGGCAGAATACCACGACAGCATTTCGCACTCTTACCGTAAGTACTTCGACGCTTCGACGCAGTTGATGCGCGGTGTGGACAGCAAGGGTGCATTCCGCACTCCGTTCAATCCCTACTTTGCCGACCATCGTGAGAACGATTATTGCGAAGGCAACGCTTGGCAGTACACATGGCTCGTGCCCCACGACGTTGAGGGATATGCTGAAAACTGCTTCGGCAGTGCGGAAGCCATGATGCAGCAACTCGACACGCTCTTCCTCCTGCCTTCGGAAATCCCCGGACATCCTTCGCCCGATATTTCAGGTCTCATTGGTCAGTTCGCTCATGGCAACGAACCCTCGCACCATATTCTTTACCTCTACACGATGCTCGGCGCTCCCGAAAAGACTGCGCAGCGCGTTCGTGAGGTGATTGCAACGCAATATCGCGACAGCTTCGACGGACTCTCAGGCAACGAAGACATGGGACAGATGTCAGCATGGTATGTGCTCTCAGCACTCGGTTTCTATCAGGTAGAACCAGCTGGTGCCCGCTACTGGTTTGGCTCGCCCTCCATCCCCGAAGCAACTCTGAAGGTGGCAGGCGGCAACTTCGTTATAGAAGCACGCAACGCAAGTGCGGAGAATATTTACATCCAGAGTATAGAACTGAACGGACAGCCTTATACTCAGCCCTACATCGAACATAGTGACATCGCAGCAGGCGGAAAACTCGTGTTCGTAATGGGTAGCGAACCAGCAAAGTGGTATTAGTATTTTGAGGTTTTAAGGTTATGAGGTTTTAAGGTTATGAGGTTATAAGGGCTAAGCAGCGTGCATGCAAGCATACAAACAGGCGTTCGGGTCAAACCTCACTCGTCCACTCGTACCTAATAACTTATCTACTAACTTGTCTACTCGTACCTAACAACTCGTTTACTAATTCAAAATTATGTGGATACTTCTTGCTTTCCTATCTGCTGCGTTGTTGGGTTGCTACGACGTGTTTAAGAAGACATCTTTGAAGGACAATGCCGTGCTCCCGGTGTTGATGATCAATACCGTAGTGTGCGCATTGTTCTTTGTGCCGCTCATCGTGCAATCGTTTGTTGCTGCCGATGGCGTGATGCCCGTTGGCGACATGCGTACGCACGGCTTTGTTTTCGTGAAGTCTATCATCGTGCTCTCCTCATGGGTGTGCGGTTATTTTGCGATGAAGCATCTCCCCCTTACGATTGTAGGACCGATTAATGCCACGCGCCCCGTAATGACCCTGGTGGGTGCATTGCTGATATTCGGCGAGCGACTGAATCTTTGGCAATGGGCAGGCGTAGTGCTTGCGCTCGTTTCCATATATTTATTGAGTTGTAGCAGCAAGCGCGAGGGCATTCGTTTCGCTCACAATCGTTGGGTAGTGTTTCTGGTTGCAGCCGCTATATTAGGAGCTACCAGTGGACTCTACGACAAACATCTCCTTTCTCCCGAGGAAATGGGCGGTTTGGGGCTCGACAGCATGTTTGTGCAAGGGTGGTACAACGTGTATCAGGCACTGCTGATGACCATTGTGATTTTGTCGATATGGCTCCCCATCCGCCGAAAGTCCACACCCTTTCAGTGGCGCTGGAGCATCCTGTTTATATCCCTGTTCCTCACAGCTGCCGATATGGCGTATTTTTATGCGCTCAGCGAACCCGGTGCTATGATTTCCGTTGTGTCGATGGTGAGACGAAGCAGCGTAGTCGTGTCGTTTCTCTTTGGTGCTTTCTACTTCCGCGAAAAGAATTTGCGCGCCAAGGCGTTCGACCTCGTGCTAATTATGCTCGGAATGCTATGTCTCTATATCGGAACAACTTCATAGGTTACACTAAACATGTAGAGAGCGCTTAGCAAAACATTTTCTGACAAGCCAACTTGCCAAATATTTTACCCACTTTGTACAAAATGAAGAAAAATGGCTGATTTTGTGATTTTTCTTTCAACAAAGTGCCTAATATTTTTTTTGGCTCTGCACTTTTTCGTAATTTTGCTATGCGGTAGGAAAGGACTTTGCGAAGCCCTCGCAATTTTTGCCCTTCCGACATAGAAATAAACTAATTGAAAATACCATTTATAAATTATTTAAAGAAAAATTATGGCAACATTGGATTTGAGCAAGTACGGTATTATCGGTACTACTGAAATTGTCCACAACCCTTCTTACGAAGTATTGTTTGAAGAAGAAACAAAGGCTGGTCTTGAAGGCTTTGAAGTAGGTCAGAACACTGAACTCAACGCAGTGAACGTAATGACAGGTGTTTACACAGGTCGTTCACCTAAGGATAAGTTCATCGTTATGGACGAAAACTCAAAGGATACTGTATGGTGGACTTCTGATGACTATAAGAATGACAATAAGCCTATCACTGAAGCTGCTTGGGCTGAATTGAAGGACATCGCTAAGAAGTGTCTTTCTAACAAGCGCCTCTTCGTGGTTGACTGCTTCTGTGGTGCTAACAAGGACACTCGTATGTCTGTTCGCTTCATCGTTGAAGTAGCTTGGCAGGCTCACTTTGTTAAGAACATGTTCATCCAGCCTACTGAAGAAGAACTCGCAAACTTCGAACCCAACTTCGTAGTTTACAACGCTTCTAAGGCTAAGGTTGAAAACTTCAAGGAACTTGGTATCAACTCTGAAACTTGTGTTGCGTTCAACATCACAAGCCGCGAACAGGTTATTATCAATACATGGTACGGTGGTGAAATGAAGAAGGGTATGTTCTCTATGATGAACTACTACCTCCCCCTCCAGGGCATCGCTTCAATGCACTGCTCAGCTAACACTAACGAAAAGGACGAAACAGCTATCTTCTTCGGCCTCTCTGGTACAGGTAAGACAACTCTTTCTACTGACCCCAAGCGTATGCTCATCGGTGACGACGAACACGGCTGGGACGACAACGGTGTCTTCAACTTCGAAGGTGGTTGCTACGCTAAGGTTATCGGTCTCGACAAGGAAAGCGAACCCGATATCTACAAGGCTATCCGTCGTAACGCACTCCTTGAAAACGTTACTGTAGATGCTGAAGGTAAGATCAACTTCGACGACAAGAGCGTTACTGAAAACACTCGCGTTTCTTACCCCATCAACCACATCGACAACATCGTTAAGCCCGTATCTGCAGCAGGTCACGCTAAAAACGTAATCTTCCTCTCAGCAGACGCATTCGGTGTACTTCCTCCCGTATCTATCCTCAACGCTGAACAGACTCAGTACTACTTCCTCTCTGGTTTCACTGCTAAGCTCGCAGGTACAGAACGTGGTATCACTGAACCTACTCCTACATTCTCAGCTTGCTTCGGCCAGGCGTTCCTC
>JAFOWI010000008.1 GCA_017425985.1 Bacteroidaceae bacterium
CGCTCACAGGACGCATCTCCATCAACTTAGGCATACCAGCCAAGGTATCGGGATGAAGCGTGTAGGGAAAGGAAGATATACCCAAAACGGCCTTATTCTTTTCCTTAAAAAGGCAGATATTGAGGTACTTAGTCTGGTCCCACATGTACTTGGCATAAGCCGAGTCCTTCAAAAATTCTGTACTGTTGAGCGTAGCGATGCGCACCTTCTGACGGTCAACACCTGGCTCAGACATAGGATTTCCCTGAGGGTCGGTTTCTGCAAGTTTGAACCGGAGCTTAAGGTCAACACCGCAATTAGCAAAACGGCGGTTCACGGCAGCGAGCACTTCGGGCAGATGGCCTTCCTTGACGTACTCGATAGAGTCGCGCTTCTGAGAATAGAACACGTGGAACACAACGGGAATTTCGTATTCCGTAGCATCCGTAGCATATTCTACGTCGGGCTCATTGCCGCCAGTCCATCCTTCGTCATCGCTTGAGCAAGAGAAGGTTGTGAGGGCTAATACAGCTCCTAATAAAAGCTTTTTCATAGTTTCTTAGGGAAAGAATGAATAAGTTAGTTGTAAGCAAAGCCTACAGACTTATTCAAGCCACAAGCTACTGTGTTGTCAACCACCTTGCCGTTAGCCTGAACGTAAACAATAATGCGAGCATCGCGAAGAACGTTGAGTGCATATTCGCCTGTACCCTTGTCGTAGAGTGCGCTAGAGTTAAATTCGCAGAAGAAATCGTAAGACTTTCCTTCTTCTGTGATAGCTCCATTATTCAAAGCAAAGCCATAGCCTGTAGTAGGTGCGATAGCTTTTACGCCTGCTTCGTGGAGATAGTAGCTAACGTTTGATGTACCTGTTTGGGGGAAGAATACATTGTCCTGCACGAGGGCTGCTGTAACTCGGTACTCTCCGGGATCGTCGCACTTCACCTTAGCTGCAACACTGATTACGCCTGTTTCTTCGTTGTATGAAGTAGAAACAGCAATATTAGTTTCAGCCTCGATTGCAGACAACTCAGATACATTGTTGTTCAAGAACTTCAAGAAATAGTCTTCAGAAAGACCTGCAATCATGTAGTCGTTGTCGAAGTTAAGCTTAATAACGGGGTAGGTTGAGAAACCTGCCATGCGCGACAATGTAGCAGCACCTTCGCTATAAAGAGGGTCATTTCCGTTGTAAGTATGAATAGCCATTAACACTGCCTTTTCTGCGTTTTCTTCGTCAGCAAAGAACTTGTGAAGAGCACCAATGGCGTTGGGGCAGTACTGGCAGCCTGTGCCTGTGCCTTGAAGAACAAGTGTGCGGCGAAAGAAGTCTGAAGACTCAGGTTCTGTGTCAGCGTCCAAAGCGGGAAGTTCGTTTACAGTTGTGATTGTAAGGAGGGCATCGCCCTTTGTGTTGTTGCCTTTGTATGAAGCCCAGAATGAGTGTGTGCCCAAATCTGCGCAAATAGCCTTAGCATCTACTAACTTCTTATCAACTCCATCAACGATTTGATAGATAGAAGCTTTTTCAGTTACATTTTCACCATCCTTAAACACTGCGAACTTCACAGTTGTAGTGTCGCCGACTTCCATAAAGAGGTGTGTAGCAGCCAATGTGAGACCATTTGCAGAAACAGCACGGTTGGGGTAGTTTTCAAGGCCTGTCTCAGGAGTTTCGGGAGTTTCTGGCTCGTTGGGAAGAACTGGTGCAGGGGGAGGCGTTTCAGTTTCTTCGTCGTCGCCTCCGCCACAAGCAGCGAAGCCTGTCATTACAGCAAACATTGTCAATGTTGCAAAAAACTTTGTCATCTTCATAATTAGTATGTTTTATTTATTATTTGTTCTTAGAAAAGGTAAAACAAACCAATAGGTCAACGCTATCGGGAGATAGCATTAACCTATTGGTTTTTTGCGTTGTTATGTATTACTTCTTCAAAGACTTAATCTGTGCTTCCAAGTCGAAGAGCTTACCTTCTACGCGGTTGAATTTGGGAAGAGCCTTCACCTTAGCATTACGCTTAACGTGTGAAGCCATGCTTACGGGCACGAGTTCGTTGCTGTTATAAACAGCGCGGTTAGCCTTGAGTACATCGTCGATAGAGAAGGGCTTAGTTTCAACAGGCATGTTGCTTGTGCTACGAACGTAAGTAACTTCCTTGTCTGTGATGTTCTGAGGATTAGCATAACCCCAGTTGTAGCTGATAGTTGCGGGGTAATAGAGTACGCCTTCGTATTCGCAAGGATGAACAGTCAAAGTATCCTTGTTTTCAGAAATTGTTACGGGGAATTCGCAAGCCATCAAGTACTGGTTCTGACCTTCGAACATGCCAATACCTACCATGTAGTAAGAAGAGTCGAAGTTAGCCAATGGGGGGAATGCGTTCATGTCTGACTTCAATACGAGTTCGTTTTCGCCAACTACTTCGAACATAACCTTAGGACCGAAGTCGTAGAAGAGTTCGTGGCAGTCGTAAGCAGAATAGTATTCAGAAGTGAAAAGATCCCAAGGACCGTAAATCTTCTGGTCTGCAGCCTTAACATACATACCTGCGGGGAAGTTGAAGCCAACCATCTGGTTCTGGCTTTCGTACTTAGCCTGGTAGTAAGCTGCTGTAGCCTTGTAATCGTCGAAGAGTGCCTTTACCTTAGCTTCGTCGTTGTTGAGAGCTGCCAAAACAACTTCGTAAGTAGCATCGTTCTTCCATTCTTCGAATGTAGCGGGTCCGAAGTCGGGGTTCTGAGTGATAACTGTGTTGAACTTACGAGCTTCGCCAGTCTTGCTGTACTTTTCGTAGTAGTTGTAAGTATCCCAGTAGTTCAATTCCCAGTTGCCTGCGATGTCAGCGTAGATAGAAGAAGAAATCTTATCCTTCGCGGGAAGTGCACTAGCCTGAGAGTCAGCCCAGAATGCCTTAGAAGCCTTTTCGTCTTCGTTGTAAGCGATTACAGCCAAACGAGTTGCAACGTCTTCGTATGTAGTGTAGAAGATTTCGTAACCTTCTTCAGAATTTACCTGCTGGAGTTCTTCTTCAGTGAATTCCTGACCATACATTTCAACCATGTCTTCGTAAGAGTAGCCAGAGTTGAGTTCGGGAATCCAGTCCTTCACGTAGTTTGCGATGTACTTAATGTTCCAAGCGTCCTTTGTTGTACACTTGAGGTTGAAGTAAACCTTGTCGTGAGTATTCTTTTCAGGAACTGCAGTGATTTCCATTTCAGGAGTGGGGAGTGTAGATTCCTGAGGAGAGAATGTTTCGTGGTAGTAAGTCTGAACAGCACCGTTTTCTTCGAAGAGACCTGTTACCATCATGTGGTAAGTAGCACCAATTTCGAGGCCGTTCATTACGTATTCGTTACCACCAGTCATGGGTTCGCCATTATTCAATACATAAGCCTGCATACCAGCTTCGCCTACGAACATGCAGAGCATTTCATAGTCTTCGTGGCTCAGGGGAAGAACGTGGTAGCTCAAGCAGTCTTCAGAAGGAACCATTTCGAAGATAGCTGTGCGTTCAGTGAGCTTCTTGAGTGTTACTTCTACGCCTTCGCCTTCAGCGGGAGCTGCAGCAGGAGCTGTCCAGAAGTACTGCTTAGCATATTCGTGAGTGAAAGTTACGCTTTCGTCTGTGCAAGTTTCTGTGTAATCGCCGAGGAGGTCTGCGCTGAAGCGTGAGTTGCTCCAAACGCCCATGTCATCGTCAATCCAGTCGTCGCCGCCGCCTGTCATTTCGTAGTAAGGAATCCAGCGCCATGTTTCGGGCCATACGTTAGGCACCTGAGCATAGTGAGCTGCAGCGATCATCATTACGAATGCAGAACCAGGCTTTACAACATATTCCATGTCGTACATAGGAGTGCCATCCCAGTCTGTTTCAGTGTACCAGTAGTCGCCATCCTTGATTTCGATAGTCTGAGGACCCTTGTAGTGAATGTTACCGATTGATTCGAGGAAGCCAGCATCGCTCTGACCGAAGTACATCTTCATCTGTTCGTAGTTACCACGATCGCCGAGCAAGAGCAACCAGTCAGCAGTGTCGGGCATGTTAACGTGGAACTTGATAGAGTTTGCCTTGATGTCGATCATTGTGATGAGCTGATCGCCATAGTTAGCAGTTGTAACGCTAATAATGTCGGCAACTTCGTTCAAGAACTCGCCGTCGAGCGTCTTAACTGCTACGTAGATGTTGTAAGCAGTGTTACCTTCAAGGCCTGCAACTGTGATAGTGTCCTTACCATCCTTAACAGCAACTACTGCGTCAGCATTTGCGAACAAGAGGTCTGAACTCATAACACCAGCGTTCACAGTGTCATCAGCAGCCTTAACAGCCTTGTAAGCCATTTCAGAGATGCTTGTAGCTTCGAGTACGAAGTCTGCAGATGTGATAGCGCCAGATTCCAAAGCTTCTACAACGGCTGAAGCAGGAGCAGGGGGAGTTGTGCCATTGCCACCACCTGTGGTTTCTTCGTCATCGTCGCTACAGCTTGTAAAGCCAACGCCCATACCTACGAGCGCTACGACCATAAATGACCAAAACTTTTTCATAATAAAAAAAGAATTGCAACTCTGCCCGACTAAATTGTGCGACGATAATCGGAATACAAGAGTTAAGTTTAATTTGTTTGTGTGTTTAGTAAGTGCACGAACTTACATCATTAATATTAAAATGAAAAACTTTGAACACCCCCGCTCTTTAATATCCTCAATATTGCTCCTCGTAAGTAGCAAAATATTCAAAGTCATTCAGCATATCGGGAATGCTCAAATTCTTTTATCGGCTGCAAAATTATAGATTTTTTAATATCTCCAAAGTTTTTTAGACATTTTTTTACAAAAAAACCGATACATAACCACATTTTATAGACAAAACACGGCTCTTCCGTTACAAAATGCCGTTTAACATTTATTTTAGCATCTATTTGCAAAACGCATCTTACAATCTTTACTCAACAAAACCATTCTCGGGAATTTTCGACCACGAAATCCGCAAATTTAGTAACGATAAGCACTCGACGACATCAAATTTCCGCAAACTCCGAACGCGGCATTTTTGAAATTCGCCCTATAAATATAAAAATGAGTTCAATGCCACCTCTGCTTCCACCATACTTCAACGAATTCCCAACTCAACGCGAATCAATAAATTTGAAAACCTCAACTGACTCCTATCACAAATTCAAACTCAAAAACCGCAAGTCAACTACACATTTTGAGACGTTAAAACCATATTGTTTGTTGAAAAACTCATTTTTTAATATATAAAGGTGGTTCGTATAGACAAAAAATTGTAATTTTGCTCAAAATTTATACTACCGAATGCAAATCCCTTTTATGACGGCAGACGAAGCCGCCGCACACATCCAACACGGCGACATCTTAGGCATCGGAGGATTCGGACCCGCAGGTTCGCCTAAGACCCTACCGCCAGCCATTGCAGCACGCGCGATTAAGGAACACGCAGAGGGGCGTCCATTCAAGGTAGATGTTATCACAGGAGCGTCCATTGGCTCCAGTTGTGACGGAGCGCTGACACAGGCCGACGCCATCGACCGCCGAATGCCGTTCAGCGTGAATGCCGACTTGCGCAAAGCCTTCAACAGTGGGCGAGTGCGCTATACAGACCTCAACCTCTCCGACAACGCTACGCATATCCGCCAGGGTATGACCGGCCCCATCACTTGGGGCATCATCGAAGCCGTAGAGGTGCAGAAGATATGCGGAAAAATCCGACTTTATCCCACGGCAGGGATTGGCATTGCGCCAACCGTGTGCCGACTGGCGGAGAAAGGGGTTTTCGTAGAGCTCAATGAGTGGCACTCACAACGCCTTATCGGACTTCACGACATCTACGAAATTGAGAATCCCTGGAACAGACGAACTGTTGGCATCAACAGCATCACCGACCGCATTGGCAAACCTTACATTGAGATTGACGAAAGCCGCATCGTGGGCGTCATCCGCTGTAACATCCCCGACGAAGCACGTACGATGCTTCCGGGAAGCGAAGCAACCGACATCATCGGACAAAACGTAGCCGACTTCCTCGTTTGGAACATGAACAAGGGCTACATCTTCCGCGACAAGCTCATCATGCAGTCGGGCGTAGGTTCGGGAGCAAACGCAGTGCTCGGTGCGCTCGGACAATGTCCCGAGGTGCCCAACTTCAGCATCTACACCGAGGTGCTCCAGGAAGAGCCCCTGCGCCTCATTCTCGAAGAGCGCGTCAACGAAGCCTCGACCGGCGCACTCACCATCAGTACAGACAAACTGACGGAACTCACCGACAACATACAGTGCTTCCGCGACCGACTCATCATCCGTCCCTCCGAAATCTCCAACTGCCCCGAGATTATTGCTCGCTTGGGCATCTGCTCACTCAACACGGCGATAGAAGTAGATATTTACGGCCACGTCAATTCGACGAAAATCTGCGGTTCACGAATGATGAACGGAGTTGGCGGTTCGTGCGACTACACTTGCAACGCCATGCTCTCCACCTTCACATGCACTTCGACGCAGAAGGGCGGAACCATCTCGAGCATCGTGCCATTCTGCTCGCACATCGACCACACAGAGCATTACGTTGACGCCATCGTGACGGAATACGGCGTTGCCGACCTGCGCAACAAGTGTGCTACGGAGAAAGCCGAGGCGCTCATCGCCATCGCTCACCCCGACTATCGTCCATTGCTACGCGAATACATGGAGATTGCTCGCCAGCAAGGCGGACATACACCCCACATCATATCGGCAGCTTTCGCCATGCACGACACTTACCTCCGCAAAGGCGACATGCGACTCACCGACTGGCGCGAATACATGCATTGACACCGAGCACGTACGCCACAAGCGCCAACCTCGATGCTCACACATTAGAAGAAAACAAAGAACAAATACAAACTCAATTTAATTTTTTTAAACAATGAAGATTAAATCTTTCGCATCACTTGCGTTGGCTGCACTCACAATCACTTCGTGCAGCAAGATGGGTGAACTCTCAAGCGACAACTTCACAGTGGTACCCTCACCCCTCGAAGCAGTTGCTGACCAAGTTCCTGTAACTATCAATGGTCGTTTCCCCGAAAAGTACATGAAGAAGAAGGCTACGGTTACAGTTACTCCCGTACTCCGCTTCGCAGGCAAGGAAATTGCAGGTCAGCCCGCAACATTCCAGGGTGAAAAGGTGGTTGGCAACAACCAGGAAATCTCTTACAAGTTGGGTGGCAACTACGTAATGCGCGCAAACTTCCCCTACGAAGCTGACATGGCGCAGAGCGAACTCTACCTCACTTTCGAAGCTAAGAAGGGCAACAAGACTTACGACGTACCCGAAGTAATGGTTGCAACCGGTGTAATCTCTACTTCTGCACTTGCTAAGTCAGTAATCACTGAAACTAACGGTGCTGTTTCAACTGACGCTTACCAGCAGACAGTTAAGCAGAGCCAGCAATCACAGATCAAATACCTCATCAACCAGTCTAAGGTGCGCCTCAGCGAATTGAAGTCTGCTTCTATCGCAGAATTCGTTCAGATCCTCCGCGACATCAAGGCTAACCAGAAGGGTCTTGCGCTCGAAGGCATCGAAATCTCAGCTTACGCTTCTCCCGATGGTAAGCAGGCATTCAACGAACGCCTCGCTGAAGCTCGTCAGAACACATCTTCTGAATACGTTCAGAAGCAGTTGAAGGAAATCGAACTCAGCACTAACGTTGACACTAAGTACACTGCTGAAGACTGGGACGGTTTCAAGGAACTCGTTGCTGCGTCTAACATTCAGGACAAGGAAATCATCCTCCGCGTACTCTCTATGTACTCTGATCCCGAAGAACGCGAACGCCAGATCAAGAACATCTCTGCTGCTTACACAGAACTCGTTGACGAAATCCTTCCCGAACTCCGTCGCGCACGCCTCACTGTAAACTACGTGCTCATCGGCCGCACAAATGCTGAAATCGCTCAGCAGTACAGCGCAGATGCAAGCAAGCTCAGCGTAGAAGAACTCCTCTACCTTGCTAAGATCCAGCCAGAAAATCAGCAGGCTATCTACACAACTGCAGCTAAGTTCTTCCCCAACGACTACCGCGCTTACAACAACCTCGCTATCCTTGCTAACAAGGCTGGCAACATCGACGAAGCTAAGGCATTCCTCGCACGCGCTAAGGCACTCAACGCTAACGCTCCCGAAGTTAACGCTAACCTCGCTATCGTAGCACTCGCTGAAGGCAACACTAAGGCTGCTGAAACATTCATCGGTAAGGCTGCTAACGCTACAAACTACAGCGAACTCGTTTCTGCACTCCAGACTCAGAAGGGTAACTACTCAGCAGCTGCGGCTTCAGTTAAGGGTATCAACACTAACGCTGCTGCCCTCACTCAGATCCTCAACAAGGACTACACTGCAGCGCTCGCTACACTCAACGCTGTAACTGAAAAGACAGCTACTACTGAATACCTCAAGGCTATCTGCGGCGCACGCACTAACAATGTTCAGGCTACTGTAGATGCTCTCAAGGCTGCTTTCGCTAAGGACGCTTCGCTCAAGGCTCGCGCTCAGAAGGACCTCGAATTTGCTAAGTTTGCTGACGCTGCTGCATTCAAGGCACTCTTCTAATCGAAGTTTTCATTGATTTAATTAATACTCTCGCGGGTGTGTCAACCAAATGGTTTGGCACACCCGTTTTTCTGTCTATACCTCTCCACTTAAATCAAAGTCCTAAACAATATTATAGCCGCAACAAGCATGCCCACATCCGATTTCAGGCGAACGACGCAGAACGCACAGAAACCTTCGGCGCATTACATAGCACAAACATTCCGAACGGCGTAGCGGACACTTTATGTCGGCCCACCGCCCAACAAGGGGCGAACATGCACCGCCCGCATGGCAAGCACGCGAAGCCAGTGCGCTTCTGTGAATTCTGTGTTTTCTGTGTGAGGATAAAATATCCCGAGCAACCAACCGAGTATCGTAATCTCGCAATTTAATTTCACGCGGACTTCACAGAACTCACAGAACCGTTCGGCACGTTTCAATACGCAAACACCCCGAATGGCAAGCACGCGAAGCAAGTGCGCCTCTGCGAGTTCC
>JAFOWI010000098.1 GCA_017425985.1 Bacteroidaceae bacterium
AACTTTGAGTTCCACGTTTTCGTCAGCAGGAATACCGCTTACAATAACTGCGTGTTTACCTTTTGAGATGTTGATACCTGTTACACCTTCAAACTGACTATAGCGCTTGCCTGATGTACACCAAAGAGCTGAAAGTACGTCGTAATGTATGTAAGGTTCGTAAGTTGCTACGCGATATTCTGTGCTGTATGTACCGTCGAAAATCTTTTGTGCGAGCAAACGTGAAAAATCGTTTTCAACGTTGTCGATGTCAGATTGAGTTGTTCCTTCTTTGAGGGTTGTAAGCAAATCGTCGGTAAAGATGCTGAAGCAAGCTTCTGTTTCTGGATTTTTTGCTCCGAATTGCATTTCTGCACATGATGCAAAATTACCGGCACCACTCTTGATGACGAATTTGATGGCGCGAGGCTTTTTCAATCCGCCTTCAAACTTGATTGTGCGTGCAGAGCCAGCGCCTTTCCAATCATAAGATGCGTAGAGTACATAGTCGGAGTCGCCATAACACTTTGTGTAAACATCTACTAATCCGAAGCAACCATTACCACCGCCTGAGCGAGGAATGTAGTTGATGTATTCGATTGATTCGACGTCGCTGAATTGGTATTCAAGAATAGCAGGGTTTGATTCAGATACGTTGAAGCCTGACCATGCTGTGTGCCACATAGAACTTATGTCGCCATCGATTGTTTTGTCCCAACCGGAACTACCTTGCTGGCTATTGACAGAACCTCCGGAGGGGATAATGAGGATGTCGCCAGGCACTGTTTCTACTGATTCGTTGCGTCCTTGTACAATCGTGAATGTTTCAGTAATGCCATGTTCTTCGTTTGCGAAAGTAATGTTTCCAGCACGACTTGTTATTTCGGGATTTGCTGTTGCATGAATGTAAACTTTGCCGTCGTTTCCGATTTTTGTTTCAATCCATGAAGCATCGTCTGTGACAGTGTAGTCAACATTCGCAACAACGTCAATGCTTAATGTGCGTTCTGCGTAGCTGATTGTTTGCTTGTGGGGCACAGCAATCGTAGGCAGACTATTATCAGCCAAAGCTACTTGTGCACTTGCTTGTGCTGCAAAGGCTAATAATATTGATGAGATTATTGTTTTCTTCATAATGGGGAGTGTATTATAAACTTATTTTTTGACCATTGATGATGTATGTAGCTGAAGGCAACTGAACTGTTTTTGAACCTACAATAATGCCGTTCCAAACAAGTTGGCCTTGCACGTTGTAGATGACTACAAGTGTACGCTGATTTGCATTAAGCGTTACAAGTCCCTTCTGAGCTACAATTTCAAGAGTGTTTGTTGTTGTGATACTTTCAACTCCTGTTGCAATATCTTCACCTACGCAGAACATATCAGAAACCAATTCTAATTCAGGGTAATCTGCATGTGTGATTTTCAAGTAAACATTTTTTAAAGGAGCGAAAAATGCGAGTTTACCTGCACCATAGCTATATTCATTGTTTGGAGCGCTTGATGTAGCCTTGGTAAGTTCTACTTCATTTCCGTTTTCGTCGAGGCGATAAGCTTTTACGGTTGCGCTTTTTGAAGTGCTGTGTCCGGGACCTTCGCGCAAATCTCCAATGTTGAGAACATATTCAGCCTTGTTGCGGTCGCTATAGCTTGGGCAAACATCCATATAGGGTACGTTGTTGCCAGCCATTTTCATAGCTCCGGTTACTACGAGATTCGCCTGTGGTGTGATATTCAAGTTTTCCGGCTTGTACTTTTTCAATGGGAGCGAACCGAAAGAGAGTTGGTTTTCTGCGCATTCCATTGTGCGAAGTTGGGTTTCAGGAAGCGTGATGCTACTGAGCATATTTGTATTGACATTGATATGCGTAAGTTCCTCAGCTCCTCCTAAATCAAGCGTTGTGAGTTGATTATTGTATGCGATGAAGGTTTGGAGCGAATTCTTGTTTTCAAAGCCTGTGATTTCGGTTAAACTGTTGTCGGAGCAGAGTAGTGTAGTCAATGCAGCATTTCCGGCGAGGTTCAATGTTTGAATGTTGTTGCCTCCGCAATTAAGTGCGTCAAGCAATGCTGCAGTTACGACATTTACTTTCTTAAACTTGTTGTTGGCAATGTTTACATTCTGAATTGCGCTTCCATTAAACGTAAATTGTCCGGAACTTCCGACGTTTGTTGCAATATTGTTTCCAGAGATGTTTAAGTTTTCCATGTCGGGATGCGATGACTGGGAAACTGCAAACGAACGAAGTGAATTGTTTGAGAGGTCCAAATCTGTAAGTGCAGGAGAATAGCTCTTTACGAACGAAGATATGGCGTTATTGCTGCAGTAGAGCGATTTCAGATTTGGTGCATTTTTTGTGTTAATTTTAGTGATTTGTTGACCGCTGCAGTTGAGCATCGTCCATTTTACGTCGCTGCCTTTTATCGTAATTTCTTCACCTTTAACTTCGCCTGTGATAGTTCTGAATGCTTCAGTCGTTCCGGCGTATTCAATAAAAGTTCCATCGCCCCAATCAATGTAGATGGTTCCGGCAGGATTAACCATCAATTCCATTGTTTCGCCAATAGCTTTTGATGTAGTCAACTCTACCGTTTGGTCTGCTTTCGCGGTTGACAAAAAGAGTGTTGCCAATAGCGCTGTAGCTGTGAGTTTTAGTTTCTTCATAAGAGTTTAAAATATTTTGTTAGTATTTTTTGTTGCAAGCATTGTCGTTTTGATTCCTAAATGTTTGTTTTTTAGGGTTTGAATTTGTTAAATTTATCTTGCAAAGATATCTATTTTTTTTTTTTTGAACAAACTATTTTAAAGCTTTGTTTAGGTTTTTAACTTAACTATTCGAATTTTAACATTTGTTGTGTAAAGTCTTGTTCGTGCTCAACTATAAATTGTTGTTTTTCTCTGAATTTCTGTAATTTTTTACTTTCGCATAACCGCAGCGTTGACAAAGTTCTTCGATGGCTGTATGGTTTGAAAATCCGTTGTATATGTTTTTGGCTCTTTGCGAATTTAATATTTCTGCTAATGTCGCTTGATGAAGATTCCCGAGGTTTATATCCCCATTATGGTCAAGACAGCATGGTACAACTGTTCCATCTACTAATACTCCAATCTGATTTCGTAAAGCATGGCAAAATAGAGAGTTATCTTCTATTGGCTTTGTATCTATGTTTGGCCATTCAAAGACTTTGTCGAACTCTATAAATAGATTGTCGTTGATTTTCCAGCCGTCGTGGCGTTCCTTCCATTGTGTAGGTATTAGTGATTGTATGGTGTCTGTGATTTGTTTGTTTAGTGTTTCAGCTCCACCTTCGTTCCATAGTCTTAGAATGATGATGATGCCGGATTTTGCTGCTTTGAGCGCAAACTGCACTATGTTGTAAATGTATTCGTATGGGCTTTCTGAAGTGTTGCCCTCGTGCGCCTGCAGTGATATTTGAATTTTGTAAGGCTTAGCATTGATGAGTGATTCCTGGTGGTTGAGCAGAGTTCCGTTTGTTGTGATTATAGGAATGAAACCCTTGTTGTGAGCAATGCTGATAAATTCAGGCAGGCGAGGGTGGAGTAGTGGTTCGCCCATAAGGTGAAAATAGAGGAATTTGACCTCATAACGCAATTTATCCGTAAGATTTTCAAATTCCTCTATGCTCATGATGTGTTTCCTTCGAGTGGTTTTGGGACAAAACTTGCAATGAAGGTTACAAGTATTGATGATTTCAAGGTAGCATCTGGAAATCATGCTTCTATGTGTTTGGGGTGTTAAATTCAAACGAAATGTTTCCGTTTTCCGTAAAGTGTTACTTGTTAAGAAAACTTTTGATTTTCTCTAACGCTTCAGCTTGGGCTGTTGCTAAGTCGTCGTTGATTACAATGGTGTCGAATTGGTTCGCATGTGAAAGTTCAAACTCAGCTCGTGCAATTCTATCGTTGATAACTTCTTCGCTATCAGTGGCTCTTCCAATTAATCGTTGACGTAATACTTCAATTGAAGGTGGCTGGATAAAAATGCTGAGTGCTTGCTCTCCATAATGTTTTTTGATATTAATGCCGCCGAGCACATCAACGTCGCAAACGATGTTTTCACCTCGTTCTAATTGCTTGTCGAGTTGGCTTTTTAGTGTGCCGTAAAAGCGGTCTTTGTACACTTCTTCGTACTCAAGGAAGTCGCCGTTTGCTATGTGTTGACGAAATTCGTCAGGCGACAGAAAGAAGTATTCAACTCCGTGTTGTTCCTGTCCACGTGGAGGACGCGAAGTTGCGCTGATAGAGAAGTGAAGGTTGAGTCCTTGTTGCATCAGGTAGTTGATGATGGTACTCTTTCCGCTTCCTGATGGTGCAGAGAATATGATGACTTTTGACATGTTTAATTTCTAAGTGTTTAAAGAAGTAAAGATTTATTTCTGAATTTTAGTTTGTCAAGTTGAAGCGTAGTTTGTTCGTAATTACATGACGTTCAGTACTTGTTCCTTTATTTGTTCAAGTTCGTCTTTCATCATTACTACGATGTTCTGCATTTCAGCCTGATTGCTCTTTGAACCTGTAGTGTTGATTTCGCGCCCCATTTCCTGTGCGATAAATCCGAGTTTTTTGCCCTGGCCTGTTCCTTCTTTCATCGTGCTACGGAAGTAGTCAAGGTGGTTGGAGAGGCGTTGTTTCTCTTCATTGATATCAAGTTTCTCTATATAATAAATGAGTTCTTGTTCCAATCGGTTCTTGTCGTAGTCAACGCCTACGAGTTCGTTAAGCCTGTCGTAAAGGCGCTGACGAATTTTTTCTACTCGCAAACCTTCGTAGGTTTCTATTTCTTTCATCAGGTGCTCAATGGTATCAAGGTTTTTGCAGAACTTTTCGTAGAGAGCAACTCCTTCTTGCTGGCGGAATGCTATTAATTGATTAATCGCATCGTTGACGAGTTGCTGTACCAGTATCCATTCTTCCTCACACAATTCTTCAACAACGCCTGTTTGCATAATTTCGGGCATGCGAACTAATGTTTCCCATATATTCGCAGCGTTGAATTCTATGCCAACTTCGGTGCTGATGCTCTTCATTTGTCTGATGTAGTTTGCAACAGCTTGTGCGTTGATGGAGCTGCCCTGTGTTGTGGCATCTTTTTCTATCCAAAGTGTGAATTCTACCTTTCCTCGTTCCAGTTTGGTTTGTATCAACTGGCGGAGCTCCATTTCTTTTTCGCGATAAATGGGTGCGATGCGCGTAGATAAATCCAACGCTTTAGAATTTAGCGACTTAATTTCGGCATGAATCTTTTTGCCATTATAGAGGATGTCGGCTCTACCATAGCCTGTCATTGATTGAATCATGGTTGTACGATGTGTATGATTAAAATTTTTCTGCAAACTTAGTTAAAAATCATGATATTTCTGTAAGTTTGTATCAGTTTAGTTGGCACGATTGTTAATTTTGCATATTTAATTTAATTATTTTACTCATTATAATATTTAAACACAATGCTACACATGAAGAAATTCGCTTTGCTTTTAGCTTTTCTTTTTAGTGCAACGGTGGCCACCTTTGCATGTACGAGTTTTCTTGTTGGTAAGAAAGCTTCGACTGATGGTTCGGTTTTCATAACTTATAGCATGGATAGTTATGGAGCATTTGCCCGTCTTACTTACTATCCGGCTGCTAAGCATCCGGCAGGTTCGATGCGTCGCATCGTCGATGGCGATACGAATCACTATTTGGGTATGATTCCCGAAGCGCCCGAAACGTATGCTGTGATGGGGCAGATTAATGAACACCAACTTTCGATTATGGAAACAACCTTTGGAGGTCGCGAGGAGTTGGTTGATACCACCGGAGGAATCGATTACGTTTCGCTCATGACGCTCGGACTTCAGCGAGCACGCACAGCGCGCGAGGCCATTAAGGTGATGACATCCTTGGTTCAGGAACATGGCTATTATAGTAGCGGAGAGAGCTTCTCTATTGCCGACCCCAATGAAATATGGATTCTTGAGATGATAGGCAAGGGAGTCGGTGAGAAGGGTGCTGTATGGGTAGCTGTGCGTATTCCGGATGATTGCATCGCATGTCATGCCAATCACAGTCGCATCCATCAATTTGACTTGAAGGATACGGACAATGTCATGGCAAGCGATGATGTCATTAGTTTTGCCCGTCGTAAAGGCTTTTTTAAAGGCGAAGATAAGGATTTCTCTTTCTCTAAAGCATACGCACCTGCTGACTTTGGAGCAATTCGCTACTGCGATGCACGCGCTTGGAGCTTCTATAATAAATGGGTCGATGGAATGGATGCTTACCTTGAATATGCAAAGGGGTATGATATAGAAAATCAAAAGCCATTCCCTCTCTATATGAAGCCTAAGCAAAAACTTTCGCTCAAGGATGTGATGACCTCTATGCGCGACCATTACGAAGGTACGTATTTTGATACGCAGACCGACTGTTCGGCTGGCGAGGGCAATGCTCCGTATCGTCCTTCTCCTCTGAGTTGGAAGTACAACGGAAAAACGTATTTCAACGAACGTCCTATTTCTACGCAACAGGCGGCAGCATCCATGGTTGCACAATTACGCGCTGATATGCCCAACGAAATTGGTGGTATCCTTTGGTGGGGCAACGACGAGGCCAATATGATTAGTTATTCTCCCATTTATTGTTCGGCTACTGCAGCTCCCCTTTGTTTCGACGACCCCGAAGCCTCTGACGTTCGCTTCTCTTGGAACTCTGCTTTTTGGGTGTGCAACTGGGTGGCGAACATGACATATCCACGTTATGCACAGCTCTTCCCTGATGTTGAGCGCGTACGCGAGGAAGTCGAAAACTCAAACATTGCCCTTCAGCCTTTGGTAGAAAAGCAAGCGCTCGAAATCCTTAAAACCCAGGGTCACGATGCCGTTTGTCAGTTCCTTACAAATGTATCTGCCGAACGTGCCGAGAGCATGATGCAGCGTTGGCGCAATTTGGGCACTTATCTCATCGTTAAGCACAACGATATGGTTGTTAAGCGCGAAAAGGATGGACGATTTGAGATGACTCCCGATGGTATTGCAGCGCCTCCGGTTCGTCCCGGTTTTACGGAGCAATATAAAGCTGTAATTGTAAAAGAAACCGGAGATAAATATCTTCTCCCTGAGCAGAAGTAATTTGGGAAATGTATCAGTTATTATAAAGTTTTTAAGACAATATTTCTTTTTCTGAAGTGCCCCACGAAAGTTGCATTGACTTTCGAGGGGCATTTTGTTATTCCGGGTCCAATCCATTTGTTTATTATCTTTAGCTCTTAAGACACGAAGGTCAGCCCCTACAGAATTACGTTTCTCTCCGCAATTTAAAGTCCTTATTTCTTGGCTTTTTCTAAAAAATCCCTAACTTTGCAAGCGTGTGTCAGCAAGAGATTGATAAACCGTTACATTTCAAAGTTTACCACAAGGAACGGAAATACATTAAAATGATTCGTAACTCATTGAATATCACACTTTTACCCCCCCCGAAAATTGCAATAACGAGGAGGTAAACAATTGTGTGCATCACGAAACGTGCTCCGCACCAGCGAGCGACTGATGGTTCTGCCGTCAGCGCCCGCTGGTGCGGGGCACGTTTTTTGCGTTTCTCACGGTTCCGACCGAGATTCTTGTGGCAGCGGAGGGGATGCGTGAGTTGAAAATGACCATTTTCTCGTTTCCGAGTGGTCAGAAACCGCAAAATCGTCTAAATTCTGGCTTCCGAGGGGTCTGAAACCGCAAAATCGTCTAAATTCTGGCTTCCGAGGGGTCTGAAACCGCAAAATCGTCTAAATTCTGGCTTCCGAGGGGTCTGAAACCGCAAAATCGTCTAAA
>JAFOWI010000099.1 GCA_017425985.1 Bacteroidaceae bacterium
CATTCGAAGAAACCATATTGTGCACTGTTACAATTATTATTGAAATAGTGCTCCCAACGAGGCAAGTAGAGATCCTTCATCAATCCTTGCCATGAACGATAAGAATAGTCATTCAAATTCGTGTTGGGTGAAGACCATGTTGAAACAATCGTACGTGCATTGTTGTATTCATACCAATCGGGAGTAGCAGATGTAGCACCATTTACTTCCTTTGCAGCATCACGTGCTTCTTGTGTCCACTTACCAAGGCGGAAGTTAAGGTTCGTACCCTTAAACTTATCAACGTCGGCAATGAGTGCAAGGAAAGCATCACGACGTGCCTTGTAAGTTTCACCGTTTGTACCTTCATTTCCCTTTGCTGTGTTGATACCCTTTAAGAGGTCGTAAGCATAGTCAGCCATTACACCACCACCAAACTCTATGAGGTCGTAGTTGTAGTTGCTTTCGTAAACAGATCCTTCTGTAAGGTTGAGTTCGTCCTGCTGATGGAGCAACTTGTAAGTAGCATCAATCAACATCTGACGGCGTTCCTTGGTGTAGGTGCCACCTGCGTTGTTAATTGTCTTACCCCAAGCACTAGCAGGGTTTGCATTCAAGTTAGGACGAGCCGCCCATACATCTTCTACTGGACCTTGGATGCCATCAGCTCCGTAGTTCAAAGGACCTTGGCGGAGTAAATCCCATGCCGCCTTTACTTCTTCATTATCTTGACCATAACGAGCAACGGCATAATTTGCTACCCATTCCTGTACATTAGGCTTCACACCATTCATCCAGGGAAGTTGGAAAATCAAGTCGTAAGTAACAGGAGTTTGTTCAATCGCTTCGGGAGCAGCACCGATACCCTTGATGCTTGCATACTGACCCTTGAACTTGAAGTAGTTGTCTGTAAGGTTATTCAAACGACCCATCAAACCAGAGCGACCACCGAAGTTGGGGATAGCGCAGAACACGGCTTCCTGAGGCGCATAACCATTGTAACCATCAAACGCAGGTGAACCGTCAGAGAAGAGGTCAAGCACGATGAGTTTTCCTTCAGGAACATTTGTGAGAGAGAGTTTCTGCGTAGGACTCCACTGCCATTGCTGAATTACCCATTGCGAACCATTCTTAGCAGCTTCCATAGCATCATAGAGTGCTTTGTAATCCTCAGCAGTACCAGCACCACCACCTTCGTGGAAGGGGTCCATAGAGTAATACTGACTTTCGCCCATGACATCCTTCAAGCATGCGTAGTAGTCTGCGGCAATTTCAGCATAATTTGCATTACTTACGTTGAGGAGTAAGGGACGCACGAAGTCGCCAGCCCAGTTACCACCATTACCACGAGTCGCGTAACCAGACTTTGCTGCAAAGTTTGTGGGCACCATACCTGACCAACCGGGCAAAACGGGCTGCATGCCGAGTTCGCGCTGACGCGTTACGATGCTGTTTGAAAGGTTCTTCTGACGAACATACCAAGCATCGTCCTGCACACCGCCTGCACCAGCCAAGTTATTATAACCACTCTTTGAACCGGGTGCGGTACCGCCCCAGCCTTCGAGGTTGTTCATTGCCCACCAAGCGATAAAGGCAGGACCAGCAACGAATGCTTTGGCAGCCTCGTCAGTGTAGCCATACTTACGATTGCCATTAGCATCTTCCATGGTCAAGAACTTGCGCCACACTTCTTCCATACCTACGAGCTGGAGAGGCATATTGATACCATGGAGCGCCATCCAGTC
>JAFOWI010000009.1 GCA_017425985.1 Bacteroidaceae bacterium
GTCATCGCTTTTCTTCATTAAATTAAAGAAAATAAAAAAACCGCCCGAAGGCGGTTTTAAATAGAATATACCACTGAAAGCGCCCCCATCAGGGGGGAACTGCCGGCAAAGCCGGCTGAGTGAAATTGTTATTTTCCGCGAGGATTATAAAAATCTTGCATTGGTTTTTGTCAATTTTCGGAAAATTGACAAATTCTGTATTTGAGATTCTGTTTTTTCAAATCGTTTTACAATTTTTTCGACAAAAAAGAACATGAAGAACTCCTTGATGTATCTCTATGATAAATTGCTTTTGAGAAAGCGAGCTGTCATAGAGTCTGTAAACGATGAACTTAAGAATATATGTCAAATAGAACATACCAAACATCGTTCTGTGGATAATTTTGCTACGAATCTCGTGGCAGGACTTATTGCGTACAATCTTTTGCCAAAGAAGCCATCAATGAACATTGAAATTATAGACAAAAGTCGAATTCTTGGGTAATCCTTATGTCGAACTCACGTTAAATACACAAAAAAACTCTCGGGCACGTTAGCTCGAGAGTTTTATTTTTAAAGATTACTTATTAGCTTCGTAGCGTTCATTAAGACCCTTAAGAACGGCGGGGGTGATGTCAAGCGTAGTGTCGCAATGAAGAATCACCGCACGATAGAAAATCATCGTAAACTTGTGCTCAGCATTATAGTCGCTCAAGTATTGCTGAATACTGTCACTGATAGCTTTGTTGAACTTCGCTTCGCGCTCTGCATACTGCTGCATGTACTTCTGTCCCAACTGCTCAAGGTCAGCTTGTTCCTTTGCCAAAGCCGCCTGCGCATTGTTGAACTCAACTTCGCTCACAAAGCGTCCTTCCTGAGCCTTCTTTTGAAACTCGGCTACTTTGGACTGCAAAGTAGCTTCCTTCTTCGAAAGGGTTGTTTGATAGTTGTTGTAGATTTTTTCAAGTTCAGAACGGCAATCCTGATAGTAGGCATAATGAGCCTGAAGTGTGTCCATATCGACATAAGCAAAAGTAGGACACGCATTGACGTTGGTAACAGAATCGTTCGCTACAGCTGCTTCGGAAGAAGTGGCCGACGAATTACACGACACGAAATGACACGAAATTGCAAGAGCAAAAATAATACTTGTAATTTTATTCATAGCTTTTATGTTTTGTTTAGGTTCTAACGAAAAAAAACGGCACCACCGTTTCACCTCTACTGAGGAATCTTCGAGAAATCGGACCTCAGCGTCCGGCACACGCTGCGCATAATTCAAACAATGCGAAAACTTCTGTGCCCTACTCTTCAGCGTCATCGGAGGAGTTGAGCTGCTTTCGGTGCTCGCTGACGCGATGAGGATTCTCCTTTCGCATGTTTCTGTCCATTGACTGAACGCAATGAATGCCCTTTTTATTCAGCGCCTTATTGCCTTCAATGTGCATATTGACGAACTTACGACCGAACAGCACCTTAATCCCTAATAGCGCTACGGCGATAGCAATAATTGCTAATATGATGAGGAATATTTGAAACATTATTTGTACATTTGCCAAGAAATTCTGCGCAAAGATAAAACGAAGAATTTAAATAACCATTTTTTTTCGAATTATTTAACTATTAAGACCTATGAATTGTAATTCTATATTGCAGCCAAAGGCAGTTTTTGATTGCTTCGAAGCAGTTTGCCAAGTGCCCCACCCCTCAAAGCGCGAGGAGAAGATGATTGCCTTCTTACAGGATTTCGGCAACAAGCTTGGACTCGAGACTTTAGTAGATGCCACAGGCAATGTGCTCATCAAGAAGCCTGCCACCGCGGGCATGGAAGGCCGAAAAACTGTAGTACTTCAGAGCCACTTCGACATGGTGTGCGAAAAGAACAACGACACCGTCTTCGACTTCGACAACGACGCCATCCAAACATACGTTGACGGCGAATGGATGAAGGCTAAAGGCACTACACTCGGAGCGGACGACGGTATCGGCGTTGCGATGCAAATGGCAATTCTTCAGGCTACGGATATTGCTCACGGTCCCTTGGAATGCCTCTTCACACGCGACGAAGAAACAGGACTTACGGGAGCAATGGGACTCGAACCCGGTTTTATCACTGGCGATTACCTCATCAACCTCGACTCCGAAGACGAAGGTCAAATCTTCGTAAGTTGCGCCGGCGGTGCGCGCACAACAGCTGAATTTGCATACACAGAAGAAGCTATGCCCGAAAACTACTTCTGCTTCAAAGTAGGCGTAAAGAATCTCACAGGCGGACACTCCGGCGACGACATCAACAAGAACCGTGCAAATGCCAATAAACTCTTGGTTCGATTCCTCTGTCAGGAAATGGAACGCACCGACTTACGCATTGTTGACATTCAAAGCGGCGGTCTTCACAATGCCATTCCCCGTGAAGGTTGGGCTATCTGCGCAGTCCCCAAAGCCTACAAAGAACAAATTCGCATTGACCTCAACGTATTCATCGCTGACATCGAAGAAGAGTTTCCTCAGACAGAACCTGCAATGAAGTGGGAATTAGGAAGCGAAGAATTTGCACCCAAGTGCATCTCACCTGCTCAGGCACGCCCCATGCTCCTTTCGCTACACGCACTCCACAACGGCGTTTACGCCATGAGTCAGGACATGGAAGGACTTGTAGAAACTTCTACAAACTTGGCAAGCATCCGCAAAGAAGATGGCAAGGTTGTAGTCACAACAAGCCAGCGTAGTTCGGTGGCAGGTGCTCGCGAAAATATTTCATCAGTCGTACGCGCTTGCCTTGAATTGGGCGGAGCTACTTGCACTACCAACGAAGGCTACCCCGGTTGGAAGATGAATCCCAAGAGCGAAATTCTGCGCATCGCCGCCGAAAGCTACCGCAATCTTTACAACAAAGAACCCAAGATTCTTGCTATTCACGCAGGGTTAGAGTGTGGTTTGTTCAGCGAAAAATATCCCCAGTTGGACATGATTAGCGTTGGTCCCACGCTCCGCGGTGTACACTCTCCTGAAGAACGTCTGCACATCCCATCCGTACAAATTGTTTGGGACCACCTTCTTGACATTCTCAAGAAATGCTAATCAGGAAATAGCCCATCACACATCAATACATATAAAACAATGATTGTCGCCACGTGTCGAAAAGCACGTGGCAACAATCGTTTTTCTAAACAAAGACTCAACACGACTACCATTATATATAATTAATTAAATGAGTAGTTATCTAAATTTTAACGATTTTAATGGCTGATTTCATTCGTCTCCTCCCCGACTCTGTAGCAAATCAAATTGCAGCCGGCGAAGTTATACAACGCCCTGCAAGCGTTGTCAAGGAACTTGTAGAAAATGCGATTGATGCTGGCGCGACCAATATCACCATCCACATTGTAGATGCCGGCAAAACCGTAATACAGGTTATCGACAATGGTAGCGGCATGAGCGAAACCGATGCGCGCATGGCATTTGAACGCCACGCTACGTCCAAAATCCGACAAGCGTCTGACCTCTACTCACTACAAACAATGGGCTTCAGAGGCGAAGCACTCCCATCTATCGCAGCCGTTGCTCAAGTAGAATTGCGCACACGCACGAAAGAGACCGATTTTGGTATTAGCATTCAAATCGAAGGCTCTAAAATCGTAAACAATGAAATCATATCTTGTCCTCAAGGTTCAAATTTCATTGTCAAAAACTTGTTTTTCAACATCCCGGCTCGCCGTAAATTCTTAAAATCAAACCAAACTGAATTTAACAACATCATTCAGGAATTTGAACGAATAGCTTTGGCGCATCCCCAACTGAGTTTTACGCTTCAACACGGAGAAGCTACAGTATTCAACCTGCCAGCACAAAACTTCCAACGCAGAATATTCGACCTCTTCGGAAAACGATTTGAAAAAGTCCTGATTCCCATTTCTGTAGAAACGTCACTTGTAAAAGCTGAAGGATTCATCGGGTTACCCTCAAGTTCGAAAAAGAAAATTACACAACAATTTTTCCTCACCAACGGACGCTACATGCGCCATCCTCTCTTTGCCAAAGCCATCCATTTAGCCTATGAAAGACTAATTCCTGAAGGCGAGCAAATACCATTCTTTATCAATCTCACAGTCGAACCTTCAAAATTAGACGTAAACGTGCATCCTCAAAAAACAGAAATCAAATTTGAGGATGACACAGCCATTTTCCAAATTCTACAAGCTGCTGTGCGTGAGGCATTAGGCAGACACAATGCCGTTCCCAGCATAGATTTTGACGTTGAGAACAAACCTGAAATCCCCACATTTACAGATTTTCAGAATACGGTGGATAATGAATTAGGTGTTCCTCATATTGAAATCGACAGCACTTTCAACCCGTTTGTCAAGAACAACACAACGCCACGTCCTGCACAAACGAGCACTGGATTCAAATCTAATTCAAATCAAGACTGGAAAACATTTTACGACGACCTCCTTTCAACGGAAGAAGTGCAAC
>JAFOWI010000100.1 GCA_017425985.1 Bacteroidaceae bacterium
GAAGGCTGTCAGCGCATTCTCACCCCCTGTTTCTACACAGGACTTCAACCTTCACGAAGTTCACGTTGAAGCTCAGTTCAAGGACTTCGAAGCCGGCATGGAGTATGCCAAGAAGGTAGGCAAGCCCGTAATGATAGACTTCACAGGCCACGGCTGTGTCAACTGCCGCAAGATGGAACTCGCCGTTTGGCACGACCAGAGCGTGCGCGACCTCATCACAAACGACTACGTGCTCATCTCGCTCTACGTTGACGAAAAAACGCCCCTGCCCGAAAACATCGTTGTCGAAGAAAGCGGCAAGACTACAACGCTCCGCACCATCGGTGACAAGTGGAGCTATCTGCAGCGCACAAAGTTCGGCGCTAACGCACAGCCTTTCTACGTGTTGCTCGACAACGAAGGAAAGCCCCTTTCGCACTCTTACTCTTACGACGAAGACATTGACAAGTTTGTGGACTACCTCAAGGGTGGTATCAAGGCTTACAACGAATAACACAAAACAATTCAACAACTTAACGAGCTATCCCCCCAGCGAAGGAAGGCTCGTTAAGTTTCCATTTTTTATATTCAGCACCCGATGCTCAACCTTATCCGCCGCCCCATAACCGAAGAACTGCAAGCCTACAAGCAACTCTTCGACACCACGCTGACCCACGAGGACATCTTCATGGGGCAGGCGCTCGCATACATCCGCAATCGCAGCGGAAAGATGATGCGCCCCATCCTGACGCTCCTCGTCGCTAAAGAATTGGGCGAAGTGAAGCCTGCCGCCCTGCATTGTGCCATCTCCCTGGAGTTGCTACACACAGCAAGCCTCGTACACGACGACATCGTGGACGAAGCCGCCGAACGACGCGGACAGGCCTCCGTCAACAAGGTGTACGACAACAAGATAGCCGTGCTCCTCGGCGACTACCTGCTCTCGCTCAGCCTGATGCAAGCCGCGCGCAGCGGTAGCCTCGATGCCGTAACGGCCATCGCAAACTTAGGCGGCACGCTCTCCGAGGGCGAAATCTTCCAGCTCAACAACATTCAGAGCGAAACCATCACCGAAGAAGCTTACTTCCACATCATCGAACGCAAAACGGCAGCTCTCTTCACCGCCTGCGGACAGCTGGGAGCCATCTCAGCCAACTCCACGCCCGAATACACTGCGCTTGCCACCAGAGTGAGCACCATCATCGGTATGTGCTTCCAAATCAGGGACGACATCTTCGATTACTTCACCGACAACATCGGCAAACCCACCGGCAACGACCTGCGCGAAGGAAAGTTCACACTCCCTGCCATCTATGCCATCAACCATCATCCCGATGCCCACATCCTTGAGCTCGTCAAGCGCGTAAAGAACTTCGAAGCCTCAGCTCAGGACATCCAGGAAATCATTGATTTCGCCAAGGCGCACGGTGGCATCGAGTATGCTCAGGCAAAAATGCAGGAACTCCGCGACGAAGCCCTCAACCTGCTCCGGCAATTCCGGAATCAGGAAGTGAAAGACGCCCTCGTCAACTACGTCAACTACGTAGTCGATAGAAATTTATAACCAAACGTTCGCAGCCGCCACAAGGTCCGACTTAAACCCCAAAGCGACTGCGAATCCTTTGTTTAGGCTTTTTTTAGACACAATTTTATCAATGTTTACATTTTTTTATAAATTTGTAGGCTAAAATTAAACAACGATACTTACACAATACCCCATGGCTATTGAAATTAAAAAAGTGAGCACCAAGGCAGAGTTGCAGCAATTCATCCGCTACAACTACGAACTCTACAAGGACTGCCAGTACAGCGTGCCCGAATTGTATGCCGACGCCTACAGAACCTTAGCTCGCGAAAAGAATCCCGCCTTCGAATTTTGCGAAGCCGACTACTTCCTGGCTTACAAGGACAACGTGCTTGTAGGCCGCGTTGCAGCCATCATTAACCACCGCGCTAACGAAACCTGGAAGCAGCAATGCGTGCGCTTTGGCTGGATCGACTTCATCGACGACATGGAAGTGAGCAAGGCCCTCATCGAAACCGTACGTACATGGGGCAAAGAGCGCGGTATGACCGAGATTGAAGGTCCGCTCGGCTTCACCGACCTCGACCCCGAGGGGATGCTCATAGAAGGCTTCGACCAACTCTCAACGATGGCCACCATCTATAATTACCCCTACTATCCCCAGCACATGGAAGCCCTCGGAATGGAGAAAGCCACCGACTGGGTAGAACGCAAAATCTATATCCCCGACGCTGTGCCCGAAAAACACAAGCGCATCTCTGACATTGTGCTGAAGAAGTACGGCCTCCGCATCCGTAAGTTCAAGAACAAATGGGAAGTATTGCGTTCGGGCATTGTTCACGACATCTTCCGCTTGATTAACGACTCATACACGCCGCTCTTCGGCTTCTCACGCCTGTCGGAAAAGCAGATCGACTACTACGTCAGGGCTTACGTGCCTGTGCTCGACCTCCGAATGGTGACAATCGTTGAGAACGAAGAAGGCGAAGTCATTGCCGTAGGCGTTTCGATGCCCTCGCTCTCCGAAGCATTGCAGAAATCGAAGGGCAAGATGTTCCCCTTCGGATGGTGGCACTTGATAAAGGCGCTCACCTGGAAGAAATCGCGCGTGCTCGACCTACTCCTCGTAGCTGTGCGCCCCGACTATCAAAGCAAAGGCGTCAATGCTCCACTCTTCTGCGACCTCATCCCCATCTATCAGCAGATGGGCTTCGAATACGCAGAGTCCAACCCCCAATTAGAGGAGAACGACAAGGTGGCAAGCCAGTGGCAATACTTCAGAACCGAAGACCACAAACGCCGCCGCTGCTTCAAAGCGCCGCTATAGCACCACACACAAGGAAGCGTGTGCCAAAAACAAAATTCGCCCGACATCCGAGCACCAAGGCTGCACCTCTTCCCCTCCACCCCTCACACCAAATATTTCCGCAGGCTCCTCCTTACCATGGAAGAAAACATACAAAAACCCACCGTCAACTACGACGAAAGTAAAATACGCCACCTCGAAGGTACAGAGCACATCCGCATGCGTCCGGGGATGTACATCGGACGCCTCGGCGATGGTTCGCACGCTGAAGACGGCATCTACGTGCTCTTGAAAGAGACGATCGACAATTCAATCGACGAATTCAACGAAGGCTTTGGCAAGCGCATCGAAGTTGACATTAAAGAAGAAAAATCGTGCGCCATCCGCGACTACGGACGCGGCATTCCGCTCGGAGCGCTTATCCCAGCTGTGTCGCAACTCAACACGGGCGGTAAGTACGACACGTCGGTCTTCACCGCATCGGTCGGCCTCAACGGGGTCGGCCTTAAGGCTGTTAATGCCTTGAGCAGCAAATTCATTGCACGCTCCGTACGCGAAGGTCAGATGCACGAAGCCACCTTCGAATGCGGCAAACTCGTCAACGACGTGTATGCAGCCACCGAGGAAGAGGACGGAACGTTTATTTACTTTGAGCCCGACGCAACCCTCTTCAAGAACTACCGTTTCCACGGCGAGTTCGTTGAATTCATGTTGCGCAACTACACATACCTCAACAGCGGACTGACGATTACCTACAACGGACGCCGCATCATCAGCCGTAACGGATTGGAGGACTTGCTTACCGACAATCTGACAACCCCTGCGCTCTACCCCATCGTGCACATCAAGGGCGACGGCATTGACATAGCCTTCACACACACGGGCCAGTATGGCGAAGAATACTATTCTTACGTCAATGGTCAGCACACCACGCAGGGCGGCACGCACCAAAGCGCATTCAAAGAGCACATTGCCCGCACCATCAAGGAGTTTTACGGCAAGAACTACGACGTTCAGGACGTGCGCAACGGCCTTGTGGCAGCCATAGCGGTGCGCGTCATCGAACCCCTTTTTGAAAGTCAGACGAAGATTAAGCTCGGCTCGCTCGTCATGGCTCCCGACAAAGATTCGCAGGGCAATCCCTTCCCGCTATCGGGCGTCAGCGTCAATAAGTTTGTGGGCGACTTCATCAAGTCGAACGTCGATAATTATCTCCACCGCAACCTTGACGTAGCCGAGGCTATCCAGCAAAAAATCGTGGAGAGCGAAAAGGAGCGCAAGGCGATTGCCGGCGTAACAAAGCTTGCCCGCGAACGCGCCAAGAAGGCCAACCTGCACAACCGCAAGTTGCGCGACTGCCGCGTGCACCTCAACGACGCACCCCCCAAGGCAAAGAAGGGCGAGGAAGACGTCAACGACCCACGCCTCGACAGCTCCATCTTCATCACCGAGGGTAACTCTGCAAGCGGTAGCATCACGAAGTGTCGCGACGTCAATCTGCAAGCCGTGTTCTCGCTCCGCGGAAAGCCCCTCAACTGCTTTGGACTGACCAAGAAGGTGGTTTACGAAAACGAGGAATTCAACCTCCTCCAGGCGGCGCTCAACATAGAAGAAGGGCTCGACGGCCTGCGCTACAACAAGGTAATCATCGCAACCGATGCCGATGTCGATGGTATGCACATCCGCCTGCTGATGATGACCTTCTTCTTGCAATTCTTCCCCGACCTTATCAAGAAGGGACACGTCTATATTCTGCAAACACCGCTCTTCCGCGTGCGCAACAAGAAGCGCAAGGAGCGCAAAGAGCGCGTAGCCACGGACGAAGTCAATGCCAAGAGCGCCGGAGCGGCTGTCATGAAGAAAGCCAAGTCGAGCGACCGCGCTGAGTACGAAACCGTGTACTGCTACAGCGAGGAAGAACGCCAGGCTGCCGTCGAACGCCTCTCGCCCAACCCCGAAATCACCCGATTCAAAGGGCTTGGTGAGATTTCGCCCGACGAATTTATCCACTTCATCGGTCCCGAAATGCGACTCGAACCGCTCACGATTCATAAGAGCGACAAGGTGAAAGAACTCCTTGAGTACTACATGGGCAAGAACACCATGGAGCGCCAGGGCTTCATCATTGACAACCTCGTCGTGGAAGAAGACCTCGCACAGGAGGACATCTACGACTAAGCACCACACATCCGAACAATGAAGACCGCCATATTTCCCGGAACATTCGACCCCTTTACCGTAGGCCACGCCAGCATCGTCAATAGAGGACTCCCCCTCTTCGATCGCATCGTCATCGGCGTGGGGGTCAACGACAACAAGCGCACGCTCTACACCAACGAAGAGCGCGTGCAGGCCATTCGCGACATTTACTGCAACGAGCCGCGCATCAAGGTGGTGGCATACAACGACCTCACCGTGGACCTCGCACGCCGCGAGGACGCAGCCTTCATTTTGCGCGGCATCCGCTCCGTGAAGGACTTTGAATACGAGCGCGACATTGCTGCCATGAACGAGCGATTGGCGGGCGTCGAAACCGTGTTGCTCTTCACCGAACCTCAGTACATGAGCATTTCATCGAGCGTCGTACGCGAACTCCTTCGCTTTGGCAAAGACGTCACCGAATTCCTACCTCCCTCAGCCAACCACAAATCATGAAGCAACTCACCACATTATTCCTCGCCCTACTCCTGTCCTTGCCGCTCTGCGCTCAACAAGAGATTAATTACCAGCTGATTAAGAAGCTGCAAATGGCGCAGCTCTACATCGCCAACCTCTATGTTGACAGCGTGGACGAAAACAAGTTGGTGGAAGACGCCATCATCGGCATGCTCGAAAAGCTCGACCCCCACTCTTCCTACACCAACGCCAAGGAAACAAAGAAGCTCAACGAACCGCTCGAAGGTAACTTCGAAGGTATCGGCGTGCAATTTCGCATGGTTGACGACACGCTCGTCGTTTCGCAAGCCATCGCCAAAGGTCCGAGCCAGAGAGCCGGAATCATCGCAGGCGACCGCATCACTTCGTGCAACGACTTCGTCATCGCAGGCGTCAAGATGCCGCAGGACAGCATCATGGACCACCTGCGCGGCAAGAAAGGCACCATTGCCCACCTCAAAGTGGTACGTCAGGGCGTGGCCGACACACTTTTCTTCGACGTTGAGCGCGACAAGATTCCCATCCACACCGTTGACGCCGCCTACATGATTACGCCCACCATCGGATATATCTACTTAGAGCGCTTCGGAGCCACCTCGGGCAAGGAAGTGACGGAGAAGATTGAGTTTCTCAAGGCGCAAGGCATGAAAGACCTCATTCTCGACCTCAAACTCAACGGTGGCGGCTATCTCGGCGCAGCTGCCGACGTAGCCAGCCAATTTCTGAAGCGTGGCGACCTCATTGTCTATACCGAAGGCCGCTCGCAACCCAAGCAAACGCTCAACGCCACGGGCAACGGTGCTTTCACCGAAGGGCGCGTAGTCGTTCTGGTTGATGAATATTCGGCTTCGGCTTCCGAAATTGTGAGCGGAGCGCTCCAGGACCACGATCGCGCAACGATTGTCGGCCGTCGCACGTTCGGAAAAGGCCTCGTGCAGCGCCCTCTGATGCTGCCCGACGGCTCCATGATTCGCCTCACCACATCTCACTACTTCACCCCCTCGGGCCGCTGCATCCAGAAGCCTTACGTGAAGGGCGACAAGAAAGCCTATAGCGACGACATCGAAAATCGCTACACCCACGGCGAACTCTCCTGCCTCGACAGCATACGCCTCGACTCCACAAAGGTATATACCACCCTCGTCAAGGGACGCAAAGTCTATGGCGGCGGCGGAATCATGCCCGACATCTTCGTGCCGCTCGACACGACGCAGTTTACAAGCATGTACCGCAGCATTTCGCGCAACAACCTCATCATGCTCAACCTCACGCGCTATATGGACAAAAACCGCAAGGCGCTCAACCAGCAATTTGCTACGTTCGACGAATTCCGAGCGCGCTACACCGTGCCCGAAGCCTTCCTTCAAACCATTCTCGACGCGGCTGCGGAGAAGAAAATCACCGCCAAAGACGATGCCGAACTGGCAGCGACGAAGGAGCAACTCACCTTTATGCTCCGCGCATTGGTAGCCTACGACCTCTGGAATCGCAACGAGTACATACAGCTGACGAACGAGCGCGATGCCGTCGTTCAGCGCGCCATACAGCTGCTCAGCGAGTAACGCCCCCTACCCTTCCATTAACTACAAACCACATTCTCATGAGATATTCACTCCCCCCGATACTCCAGGTGGGCGACGTGCTCCTTACGTCGGACATCATTACCGAGAAGTTTTGCTGCGACCTCGAAGCCTGCAAGGGAATTTGCTGCGTTGAGGGCGACGCCGGAGCGCCCGTGACGGTCGAAGAAATCGCTGAGCTCGAAAACGTCGTGGAGCACATCGTCGATGACCTTTCGCCCAAGGCGCTCAAAGTTCTAGAGGAGCAAGGCGTGGCCTACACCGACCAGGAAGGCGACCTCGTCACGAGTATCGTTGACAACAAGGACTGTTGCTTCACCTGCTACAGCCCCGACGGCACCTGCCTCTGCGCTACGGAGCGCGCCTTCCGTGCCGGTAAAACGTCGTGGTGCAAACCCATCTCGTGCTACCTCTATCCCGTGCGCGAGAAGACACTTTCCGACGGCACCGTCGCACTCAACTACCACCGCTGGAACGTATGTCACGACGCCGTGAAGAAGGGACGCGAACTCAACCTTCCCGTGTGGAAATTCCTCCGCGAACCCCTCATCAAGCGCTTCGGCGCCGACTGGTATACCGAACTCGAGGAAGTCGTGGCTCAACTCAAGGAGCAGGGCTACTTAGGTGTGGACTAATCCGTGCGCCCGCCGTACCCCCAGCCAGCACCCCATAGCTGGAGCCACATACATCGCAGCCACTGCATCAATACTCCCGTCGCCGACGGCTACTGAAATACAAACCTACGCAAAGCCCTTCCGCCCTGCTCACCATCAGCAAGGCGAAGGGGCTGACTTTTTCCTACAACGCACCCCTCTGCGCACCAATTTCGCAAACATAGCCCGGAGCAAAACCTCTATCCTCAAACCCACGTCCGCCACCCTCATCCCTACTCTCTGCGACAAGCTTGGAAAGTCGCCCGGCACACAGCCAAAATATAGCTCTGCGAGCGCACGAATTTTAAGAAAACTCGCGCTCATTTTTGCCCAAAATCGCCGACTGAAATTTTAACATTTAAATGTTAAATTCGGTTTTTCAAAAAAATTTTCATTTCGCGCTTAATTGGATTATAAAGATAGCAAAATCAAAGGTGCAATTTTTCCGAACCGATGAAAAATTCACGACATCCGACCTTCGAAAAACAACATCGGACCTTGTTTTAACAACATCAAAGCTTGTTTTAACAACCTTTGACCTTGTTTTTGCGCATTTTAGGCAAAAAAATAGGGAAAGCCGACATGGCTCTCCCTTTGTACTACAAAGATACAACATTTTTCGGCGAAATCCAAATCGAGGAAAAACATCGTTTTAACATTTTTTTAAGATTAAGTTAACGTTTCGTTAACTATCGCCCCTTGCGTGAGCCTTCGATTTTTGAAAACTCATGCTCTGAAAACTGTCACAATTTTTTACCTTCCGGCGTCCGAAAAAAGTAGCACCGCGGGGCACTGAAAATTCAGTTCAAACCCAACTTTCGACGCCACGCAAGAGGTAGGCGCTGCTTCATGCGCATCTTCCATAAATCGAAGCGCAACTTGAGCGGAACAGACTGCTCGATGATTCGAGCCACGTGCTTCCATCCATTGCGGCGAAAGTCGTTCCAGAACCTTGCAACGTGCTTCGTTTCAACGGCGCAAACCTCGATGGCGCGATTGCAACGCAGCGCAAAGGCGTAGTCGGTCGGCAAGCTACGACAGCCCGCCTGATTATAGATAGCCGCGCCACGCTCCGTATAAACCAGTACCAGCGATGCGCCACAGTCATCATTCCAGTCGGCATAGCGCTTGTCGATGTTCCAAAAGTCGGCCAAGGCAATGTCAGCTCCACTCGCGCCCGACTTAGCCTTGCAGGCATAGCACGACGGGCGCAGACTGATGTCCGAAAGAAAGAGGCGCATGTACAGATTTTTGGAGCACTGCTCAAACAAGCACACATCGGCGCCACCATGTGCGTGGGCATTTACGGAGGGAGAAACCGTATTTTGCTCCGCCTTAGAGGCGGAGTTCATGCGGAGGGAGAAACCGTATTTTTGCCAACCATCTTTCTTATCTCTGAAGTTAACGTCCAGAATACGAACGTCTTGCGCCGATACAGGGGTTGCCGAATTTTTGCCAGGTGCGCTGTGCGCACCACTTTTAAGGAGGTCCAGATAAGAACGCCACACCATGGGGCTCGGCACTCCGTGGCACACCACCTCAACCGCAATCAAGCCTTCATAATCCTTGCGCAAAAAGCGGCGCAACCCGGCTATCTGGCACGAAGTACCCGAGAAAAGCACCTTGCGCCCTGCCTTCAGAAAGCGGAGTGCGTCGGCATACGCCGTACCCACACGGCTCTGCACATACTTCGAACCACGGAAGGCAGCAAGTCCGTCGCGCGTCTCGGTATATGCGTGCTCCACGCTCCAGTCGTCGGCAAACTTCACGCCAAAAACGACGCCGCCCTCAGCAAGCACCGCCTCTGCCAGCATTGTGAAGACACCGCCTGACGAACTCTGCATGCGCACCGCCTCGTCCTTGCTCATCGAAGCATAACTGCCGATGGGCGTGCGCGCTTCGAGCGGATGCAACTCAGGGCAAACCCGCTCGCACTGTCCACAGTCGATACACACCGAATCATCTACACGGGGATACAGAAAACCCTGCTCGTCGGCCACCATCGCTATGCACTGCTTGGGACAAACCTGCATGCAGGCTTCGCAACCGCAGCAATTGTGTTTATCAGATATACGAATCATACCAATTTTATCGAACTACATTCAAGCCGCCACAAACTTCAGGAAATACGCAATCATGGGAATCGTGAAGAGCGAGAGCAGCGTGGTCATGAATATCACTTGCGTCATGAGGTGCTCGTCCTTACCGTGCTTCAGGCACAGCATGATGCCGTTAGCCGCCACGGGCATGCCCGTCAGCACCACGGCAACGTTCGTCACAAACGAGTCGAAACTGAACAAACCGAAGAAGCCCCACACCACGAGCGGCAGTACGAGGAGCTTAAGCGCAGCTACGGTGAACACAAACCGATTGCCCACCATGTCGCGCAGGGGTATCGTTGCCAACGTCGCACCTATCAGAATCAAGGCGCAGGGAATGGTCATGTCGCCCACGAGGTGGAAAAACTTACTTACGGGCACAGGCGTTTGCACCTTGAGCAAAGCCAGCACCACCGCAATGATTGAAGCCACTACGCAGGGCGAAAACAGCACCTTCGGCTTGAACACACTCCGAATCGGCTGCTCCGTAATAAAGGAAAGCCCTACCGTGAAAATCAGCAGGTTGAAAGGAATTCCCAACACCGAGGCATAGAACACGGCACGCTCGCCAAAGATGGCAGCACTCGCCGGAAACCCGATGAACGTGACGTTGCCAAACGTGAGCATGAACTTTTGCAAACCGCGGTCCGACGGACGCACACGCCAAATGCGGGAAATGGCGATGGCAGCAACGATTAGCACCACATAGTTGAGCAGCGCTACGAGCATCAGCTGCATGATTTCGCGACTCGAAAACTGAAGGCCGTCGCCCATTACCGAACCGATGATGAGCATGGGACACGTGACGTTGAGCACAAACACCGATATGGGGCGGTTCATCTCCGTTTTCCACCCCCCCAGGCGTGTCGCTCCATAGCCCACCATCACTACGCCGAAGATGATGAGCATCTGAATAAGAATATCGATTAATGACATAACACTGCGTATTGGTCCAAACATCTTTGAACAACGCTGCCCGAAATCCGGTGCAGGCGCATTCTTCCTGCAAATTTACAACATTCTGTACGGTCGCGAATGCAAAACCGGTTAGTAAACGTTAATTATCACCAGTTTTTTTCGTCCGTCGTGCAGCAAACCAACTTTTTCCACCCATGTGTCAGAAAAAATTGCTAACTTTGAAGTCCACAAAAACACTTGCCGCGTTGAAACATCAGTTTCAGCGCTGTGCTTGATTATTCAGATAAGCTAAACTACCACGATTATGTTGTACCTCACCGCCGAAAACATCCTGTTCCTGGGTTCGCTCCTCGTATTTGTGAGCATCCTCATCAGTAAGACCAGCTACCGCTTTGGTGTGCCCACCCTCTTGCTATTCCTGATTGTGGGAATGGTGTTTGGCAGCGACGGCGTAGGACTTCAGTTTCACAATGCCGGCACCACGCAGTTTGTAGGTATGCTGGCGCTCAGCGTCATTCTCTTCACCGGCGGTATGGACACAAAGATAAGCGACATCCGCCCCATCATGACGCAAGGACTGATACTTTCGACGGTGGGCGTAGTGCTGACAACCGTCTTCGTAGGTCTCTTTGCGTGGGCGCTGACAAACTTCACGCCGCTCCCATTTGAATTCTCGCTGCTCACGTCGATGTTGCTGGCAGCCATGATGTCGTCAACCGACTCCGCCTCGGTGTTCAACCTCTTAGGTTCGCAACGCATGAACCTCAAGGAAAATCTCAAGCCGATGCTCGAACTCGAAAGCGGTTCGAACGACCCCATGGCCTACCTCCTCACCCTGCTCCTGATTCAGCTCATCGGCTCGACCGATGATTGGAGCGCAAGCAGCATTGCCATCAATCTCGTCGTGCAGTTTGCCGTAGGTACGCTCATTGGTTTCGCCATAGGTAAGGCGAGCGCCTGGCTCATCAACCGCATCCAGCTCAACAACCAGTCGATGTACTCCGTGTTGTTGCTCTCAATGGTGTTTATCTCGTTTACGCTCACCGAGATGTTGCAGGGCAACCCCTATTTGGCGGTATATATCACGGGCGTCGTCATAGGTAACGAACGCTTGGTCAACCGTAAGGAGATGAACACCTTTATGAATGGCTTGACCTGGCTCGCTCAAATTGTGATGTTCTTGACGTTGGGCTTGTTGGTCAACCCAACAGAACTGGTTGACATACTTCTTATCGCCACGCTCATAGCGCTGTTCATGATATTCGTAGCGCGCCCGCTGACAGTCTATCTCTGCTTGCTGCCCTTCCGCGACATGAGCAACAAGGCGCGGCTTTTCGTTTCGTGGGTCGGACTTCGTGGCGCCGTGCCCATCATCTTCGCCACCTACCCCATATTGGCCGACATTCCGCAGGCACATACGCTCTTCAACATCATCTTTACCATCACGCTCATATCGCTATTGTTGCAAGGCATGTCGATTTCGTGGATGGCAAAGCGCCTGAACCTCGACCTTCCTGAGGAGAAAGATGGCAATGAGTTTGGCGTAGAGTTGCCCGAAGAGCTCGAAACCAATCTTTCCGACCTTGTACTCACGCCCGAAATGCTTGCCAACGGCAATCGCCTCATGGATATGGACATTCCCGAAAACACCCTCGTCATCATGATTAAGCGCGGAACGGAATACATCGTACCCAACGGTCAGGCACAACTACAAGTAGGCGACGTGCTGCTCTTTATGTCGAAGGAGGACCTCTCGTTTTAACACGACGGCAGCGACTTTCGCTCGTTGCGCGCAAATAAGGTTCAGTCTCCTTTGCTAACAATCAAAAAACCACTAATTTTGCACCACAAAATCAGCCTCGCGCGTTAAGAAGTTTGACTTCCGCGGGCTGCAAAGCTTCATACTCATGACAACAATGCTCTCCGTGCTCTGGAATCCCTCCGAAATTGCACTGGAAATCGGTCCCATCGCCCTCCGCTGGTATGCCCTCTGCTGGGGCTTAGGCCTGGGCTTGGCTTACTACGTAGTCTATCGACTCTACAAGGACCAGAAATTAGGCGCCGACAAGTTCGACCCGCTCTTCGTTTACTGCTTCATCGGGATCCTCGTCGGAGCACGTCTGGGTCACTGCCTCCTCTACGATCCCGGCTACTACCTGAACAATATCGCTGAGATGTTGCTCCCCATCAAAATCATGGCCGACGGTTCGTGGAAGATGATTGGCTACGCAGGGCTTGCATCACACGGCGGAACGCTCGGCATCATCATCGCCCTCATGCTCTACGCAAAGAAGACGGGCGTAAAATTTCTCCACGCGCTCGACAACATCTCTATCGCAACGCCCATCACTGCGGCATGCATACGTCTTGGTAACTTGATGAACTCCGAAATTGTCGGAAAGCCTACGGGTAGCGACTGGGGCTTCGTCTTTCAGCGCAACGGCGAAGATTTTGCGCGCCATCCCGGACAACTCTACGAAGCCATCGCTTATGCAGCGCTCTTCCCCATCATGCTGTGGCTCTATCGTCGCTACAAGGAGCGCGTAGGTTCAGGCTACTTCTTCGCAGTGGCAATCCTCTTCATCTTCAGCTGCCGCTTCGTGATAGAACTCTGCAAAGAGGTGCAGGAACCGTGGGAGTTGGCGATGCAGGAAATGATTGGCATCAACCAAGGTCAGCTCCTGAGCCTCCCCTTCATTGCGCTCGGTGCATGGATGCTTCGCCGCGCTCTGAAAAAATAAAATTTAGGGAAAAATCAATTTGACTATAAAACAAATACATCAAACCTTTCTACAAAAATAATGCAAACCGACAACCCTCCGTCGAGCACGACGGAACCGCTAAAGTTTACAATTGCAACCGTAACCTACAACGCCACCGAAACGATTGAGCGAACCATCCTCAGCGTGGAGGAACAAGACTACCCCTACGTGGAACACCTCATCATCGATGGCAACTCGACCGACACAACGCTCGAACACATCCACCACTATCAGGAGCGCAACAGCATCGCTGAGGTGCCACACGAAATCGTGTGTCGCACAGAGCCCGACGAAGGCCTCTACGACGCGATGAACAAGGCGCTTCGCTTGGCAACGGGCGACTACATCCTCTTCCTCAATGCCGGCGACACGCTCCACAATGCCCACCTGCTTTCGGACATTGCACGCATCGCAGCAGGAACGAAAGCCGCCGTAATCTACGGCCACACGGACCTGGTGGACAACGAAGGAACTTATATCGGCCCGCGCCGCCTGACTCCGCCCGAGGTCCTTACTTCGGACTCGTTCAAGCAGGGAATGCTCGTGTGCCACCAAGCCTTCTTCGCCAACATGAAATTGGCAAGAAACGTGGCTTACGACATGAAGTACCGATTCTCCGCAGATTTCGACTGGTGCGTGCGCCTCATGAAGGCGGCTGAAGAAAAAAGCATGGCGCTACTCAACAGTAAACTCATCATCAGCGACTATCTCAACGAGGGACTCACCACGCGCAACCACCGACGCTCACTCATTGAGCGCTTTAAAATCATGACCCACCACTACGGGCTGCTCTCAACCTGCCTCCACCACCTTTGGTTCGTAGTACGCTGAAGCAAAGCCCACGCATTCTGACATTCAACCTATGGAGGCAGCCTTCAGAGCCATGACGCTACTCTGCGCACGGCGAGAATATTGCACATACGACATACGCGAAAAACTCCGCACCAGAGAATTGTCGCCCGACGAAACATCCGCCATCCTTGAGCGCCTGCAGCAGGAAGGATATATCAACGACGCACGCTATGCCCGAGCCTATGCTCACGACAAACTGCTCTACGACGGCTGGGGACGCATCAAGATTGCACAATCCCTGCGACTAAAGCGCATTGCCGACAGCTTGGTGCAAGAAGCCCTTGACGAACTCTCCGAAGAGCAGTACCTTGACACACTGCGCCGCGTTGTCCGCTCCAAGCAGCGCAGCGTGAAGGAAAAAACGCCCTACGAAACGCGCCAGAAACTGGCACGCAGCGTCATCAACCGCGGCTTCGAACCCTCGCTCGTGTTCAAAGAAATCGGACACTCGGACGAAGATGCTGCCGACGACTGGATGGATTGAACCACACGGCACATACACAAATCTATAAGCAACATACGAACGAGCACCCTACACATCTCAACCTAGGGATGCTCCAAAAAACTCACAACCTCAAACTTATAAACCTATGCTTACCATCTACAATACCCTTACGCGTAAGAAAGAAGAATTCAAGCCCATCAACCCCGGACATGTAGGCATGTACGTATGCGGCCCAACCGTTTATGGCGACGCACACTTAGGTCACGCACGCCCCGCAATCACCTTTGACCTCCTCTTCCGCTACCTCAAGCAGCAGGGCTACAAGGTGCGCTACGTGCGCAACATTACCGACGTTGGTCACCTTGAACACGATGCCGACGAAGGCGAAGACAAGATTGCCAAGAAGGCGCGCCTCGAACAGCTCGAACCGATGGAAGTGGCGCAGTACTACACCAACCGCTTCAACGAGGCGATGACAAAACTCGGCGTGCTCCGCCCCAGCATCGAACCGCATGCAACAGGCCATATCATTGAGCAGGAAGAACTCGTAAAGGAAATTCTCAACAACGGATTTGCTTACGAAAGCAATGGCTCTGTTTATTTCGACGTCGTTAAGTACAACGAAAAATACGGCTACGGCATCCTCTCGGGCAGAAACCTCGACGACGTAAAGGATGCGTCGCGCGAGCTCGATGGAGTAGGGGAGAAGCGCAATCAGGTGGACTTCGCACTCTGGAAGAAAGCCCAACCCGAGCATATCATGCGCTGGCCCAGTCCTTGGGGCGACGGATTCCCCGGTTGGCACTGCGAATGTACGGCTATGGGGCGTAAATATCTCGGTGAGCAGTTCGACATTCACGGCGGCGGCATGGACCTCGTGTTTCCCCACCACGAATGCGAAATCGCACAGGCTGTAGCGTCACAGGGAAAGCCGATGGTCAACTATTGGATGCACAACAACATGATTACCATCGCAGGTAAGAAGATGGGCAAGTCGTATAACAACTTCATCACCCTCGACGAATTCTTCACCGGCAAACATCCTTTGCTCGAACAGGCTTACACGCCGATGACCATCCGCTTCTTCATCCTCCAGGCGCACTATCGCTCTACGGTGGACTTCTCCAACGAAGCGCTCCAGGCAGCAAAGAAGGGCCTCGACCGACTGATGCAAGCCTTCAAGGACCTCGACCGCATCGAAGGCGCAGCTAATGGAAGCGTAACCCTCGACCAGGTGAACGAGCTCGAACAGAAGTGCTTCGCAGCCCTCGACGACGACCTCAACTCGCCCATCGTAATCAGCCACCTCTTCGACGCTTGCCGCACCATCAACACGATTGTTGACAAGAAACTCACCATCACCCCCGAAGCCCTCGAAGCCCTCAAGAAGGTGTTCCAGACGTTTGCCTTCGACATCCTCGGCCTCACGAGCGAAGCCGATGGCAATGCCGAACGCGAAGAAGCCTTTGGAAAGGCCATCGACTTGCTCCTCGAAATCCGCGCTACTGCGAAAGCCAACAAGGATTGGGCTACCTCCGACAAGGTGCGCAACGAACTCGCAGCACTCGGCTTTGAAGTGAAGGACACTAAGGACGGCGCAACTTGGCGTTTGAACAAGTAGTTACGACCACGACATAAAGTAATCGCACAAAATTGAGCGGCATACCATGCTCCCAACAACTCCGTAGGGCAGGGGAGTGCCGCTTTATTATTATGAACAGCATTCCTACAACAACCAAATACTTACTCTACGCGAACACTGCAGTCTTCGTGCTCCAACTTGTGCTCGAAACGCAGGGCATAAACCTTGCCGACCGCTTAGGTCTGCACTTTGCGCTGGCCGAAAATTTCAATGTGCTCCAACTGTTCACGTACATGTTCCTACACGCTGACATGACGCACATATTCTTCAATATGTTTGCGCTATGGATGTTTGGCCGCATCATTGAGCAGGCTTTAGGCTCAAAACACTTTCTTATCTACTACCTCATTTGTGGTGTAGGCGCCGGATTCTGCCAGGAATTGGTGCAATTCGGCGAATACTTTATCAACGACCTCCATCAATACAAGTCGGTCAACACAGGAACAAGCATCATCTCTATGGAGCAATACCTCGCAGCATGGACCACTATTGGCGCTTCGGGCGCTGTGTATGGCATCCTGCTGGCGTTCGGCTTCCTCTTCCCCAACGAGCGCATCATGCTCCTCATTCCGCCCATTCCGATGAAGGCTAAGTACTTCGTCATTGGCTACGCCGCGCTCGAACTATTCCTGTCGTTCAGCAGCAACACCAACGTGGCACACTTTGCCCACCTTGGCGGCATGATATTCGGCTTCATACTCCTTATCAGATGGACACGCCTCAGCCATGGAACCGGATGGTGGGGAAAACTCAAGAACCACTTTGCCAATAAGAAGAAAGCGCCCAAACAGCCCTTCAGTTCGTACACCTACACCTCAACATCGACCGCCACACCGCCCCCCACCGACAACGCGGAAGCCAAACGCGAAGAAGCACGCAGAAAAGTGGATGCACTGCTCGACAAGATTAAGATTGCGGGCTACGAAAGCTTGACGGCCGAAGAAAAAGAGTTTCTCTTCAACATTTCCAACGCACGCGCCAAGAAAACCGAAGAATAGAAACTTTGTTAAACTTACTATCATAGAATTTTGGAAAAATCTCCCGAACAAATTTCGCATACAACGCAGGCGAAGAAGGCAGCTTCCTTCTTCGCTCGTTGTGTGAATGGAAGCCTCAAACTCATTTCGCTTTGTTGCGTAGGCGCTCTGTGGTGCTCAGCCGGCAGTGCACTCATATCGCCCGAACATTGCCGCTACCTCAGCCTGCTGGCGCTGGCGTTCCCCGTATTTCTGCTTGCCACAATCGGCGTAATGCTGCTCAGCCTCATCATCAACTGGCGCAAATCGTGGATTACGTTGGTCGGACTTGCCGTCTGCGCGCCCACAATCCACACGTATTGCCCCATCAACCTGCCTTCGTCGCCCTCAGCATCGGCTATCAAGGTGATGACCTTCAACACCCACGGATTCGGACAGCTCGAACCCAAAACCAAGGTCAACGACGAAGCCGACAGAAACATCGTAGCCAAATTTATCATGGACGAAGCGCCCGACCTCGTTGGCTATCAGGAAGGCATATCGCCATCGAAATTCAAAAAGCATGTCGAGCCGCTACTCAAGGAGCACGGCTACTATGCCGACTCCGTTTCGTTTGCCGGGAATCGCCTCGGCTGCTTCTCTAAATTCAAGATAATTGACAAAGAAATCCTCTGTCCGAAAGGGGGCAACGGAGTTGCTGTTTTCAAGGTACTACGCAATCCGGGCGACACCCTACACTTCGTCGTAGCCCACTTGCAAACCATGAAATTTTCCTCTAAGGACAAAACGACCATCGTTGAAAGCGTGCAAAACTTGCTGCCCGACGAAAAGGAGGCTACCGAAGCCATCCGCCCCATCTGGCACGTGTTGCGAAAAATGGCGCAGACATCCATTCCGAGAGCTGAGCAAGCCACAGCACTCGCCAACTATATTGAGCGCAATACAGGCCAGAATATCATCATTTGCGGCGATTTCAACGAAACTCCCGTGTCCTACACCTATCGCACCATTCTCAATGCCGGAAACCTTGAAGACGCTTTCGTAGAATCTGGCAACGGCTTCGGACGAAGCTACAACCAGCACTGCATGTACGTGCGCATCGACCATATATTATACGATGCCGACCATTGGACGGCACACGGATGTCGCGTACACAAGGAACCTCACCTTTCCGACCACTACGCCATCACTACGTACTTAGAGCCAAAATAACACGTCGCACAACGACTATTCAAAGCTGCGAAGCAAACACGGCAACCCCAATAACACGCCTCTACAACCCACTTTGCAAAAGTCACGCCAACACTCTGGCTCACGCATCCTGTGAGCCGAAAAATTTCTATTGCGCGCCTATCTCGGTACAAAGATAACATTCAGCGAGTTAGGCATCAAAATCAGTCGGCCTTTTGGTTTTGGCGAACGAAGTCGGCGCTGCGCGAAACGGGCGTTTTCGGGGGTGCGAGATAGCAAAATGAAGGGTTGATTTGTTAACGGATGTTAATTAACACAATTTAACAAATTTGGATTTCGTCAAATTTTGTTGTAACTTTGTACTACAAGGGAGGAACCACGCGGTTTCTCCCTTTTTTTGGC
>JAFOWI010000101.1 GCA_017425985.1 Bacteroidaceae bacterium
GATTGCCGACCCCGTTTCTCGTAGGCAGGTGGATGCGCTGACGAAGAATGCTGCCGATTTCGGACTGACGCATTTTGGCATGCTCCATCCCAACAACGGCATTATCCACGTAGTAGGTCCCGAACAGGGACTTTCGCTGCCCGGCATGACCATCGTTTGTGGCGACTCTCACACCAGTACGCATGGCGCAGTGGGCGCAGTGGCTTTCGGCATCGGCACGTCCGAGGTCGAAATGGTGCTCGCCTCGCAGTGCATCCTCCAGTCTAAGCCCAAGAGCATGCGCATCACCCTCAACGGTACGCTTGCGCCTTGTGTCACAGCGAAGGATGTAGCATTATATATAATGAGTAAAATCACCACCAGCGGTGCTACGGGCTACTTCGTTGAATATGCTGGCGAGGCTATTCGCAACATGTCGATGGAGGGCCGCCTCACGCTCTGCAACCTTTCCATAGAGATGGGGGCGCGCGGCGGATTCGTTGCGCCTGACGAGACGACGTTCGAGTATCTGCGCCATCGCCCCTATGCGCCAAAGGGCAAGGACTGGGACGAGGCCGTGGAGCGCTGGAGAGAGTTGCGCAGTGGCGACGATGCCGTGTTCGACAAGGAAGTGGAGTTCGACGCAGCCGACATTGCCCCCATGATTACTTACGGAACAAACCCCGGAATGGGAATTGCAATTACAGATAGCATCCCTGCTCCCACGAATATCTCCGACGAAAAGGCGCTGGCATACATGCAGTTTGCTGCAGGCGAAAAAATGCTGGGCAAACCTGTTGACTACGTATTCCTCGGAGCATGCACCAACGGACGCATAGAGGACTTCCGCGCCTTTGCTTCCATCGTGAAGGGGCGTCGCAAGGCCGAAAACGTTGTGGCATGGTTGGTGCCCGGTTCATGGCAAGTGGTAGCTCAAATCAAGGAAGAGGGCATCGACCGTGTGCTCGAAGAAGCCGGATTTAGTTTGCGCCAACCCGGTTGCTCAGCTTGTTTGGGTATGAATGCCGATAAAGTTCCTGCCGGAAAGTTGGTCGTATCTACGAGCAATCGCAATTTCGAGGGGCGTCAGGGTCCCGGAGCGCGTACATGTCTTGCGTCTCCGCTCGTAGCAGCCGCAGCCGCCGTGACGGGCGTGATTACCGACCCGAGAGAGTTTAAATGAGAGTACAGATAACAGAGTACAGAGTACAACTTCCATTCGGATTATATTCGCAGATGAGAGATGCACCGCAAGGTAGCTGTACTCTGTACTCTGTACTCTGTAAGTTGTACTCTAAACTTAATCCTCAAACGTCATGAAACAAAAATTCAATATCATACGCAGCACGTGTGTGCCCCTGCCAATCGAGAATGTTGACACGGACCAGATAATCCCCGCGCGTTTCCTCAAGGCAACCGACAAGGAGGGCTTTGGCGAAAAGCTCTTTTGCGATTGGCGCTTCAATCCCGATGGGTCGCCCACCGATTTCGTGCTCAACAATCCTGCTTACGGTGGCGAAATCCTCGTGGCAGGCAAGAACTTCGGTTGCGGTTCCAGTCGTGAGCATGCCGCATGGGCGATAGCCGGTTATGGTTTTCGAGTAGTTGTGAGTAGTTTTTTTGCCGACATACACAAGCAAAACGAACTCAACAACTTTGTGCTCCCCGTGCAGGTGAGCGAGGCTTTCCTTGCCGAATTGTTTGCCACCATTGAGCAAAATCCCGCAGCCGTTGTCACCGTCGATGTGCCCCGTCAAACGATTACGAACGAAGCAACAGCAACGACCGAGCACTTTGAGCTTAACGCCTACAAAAAGTATTGCCTCATGAACGCCCTCGACGATATCGACTTCCTCCTCGCATCAAGGGACGCCATCGATGCCTATGAGCAGCGCCGAGCAAGCACCTCATCTTTGTAATCCTCTAAAAATACATCCTCCAATCCTATGAAACTCCATATTGCAGTGCTCCCCGGCGACGGCATAGGGCCCGAAATCTCAGAGCAGGGCGTGGCAGTCGTCAAGGCTATTGCCACGAAGTTTGGCCATGACGTGCGCTTCACATCTGCCCTTGTAGGCGGAGCCGCCATCGATGCCGTGGGCAATCCTTTCCCCGAAGAAACTTATCGCATTTGCGCAGACGCGGATGCTGTGCTCTTCTCCTCCGTGGGCGACCTCAAGTTCGACCTCGACCCCAATGCCAAAGTGCGCCCCGAGCAGGGGTTGCTTGCTATGCGTAAGCAGCTGGGCTTGTATGCCAACGTTCGCCCTGTCGAAACGTTTCAGTGCCTGCTCCATCAGTCGCCCTTGCGCCAGGACCTTGTAGAGGGCGCTGATTTCGTGTGCATACGCGAACTCACGGGCGGCATGTACTTCGGCGAAAAGCAAGAAGGCACAGAGCGCGCGCTCGACACTTGCGTTTATACCCGTGCCGAAGTAGAGCGCATTCTCCACGTGGCATACGCTTACGCCATGCGCCGTCGCAAGCGCCTTACGGTGGTCGATAAGGCCAACGTCCTCGCCACGTCGCGATTGTGGCGCAAGGTAGCGATGGAGCTGGCGCCGCAGTATCCCGAGGTGCAGACCGACTTTATGTATGTTGACAACGCAGCCATGCGCCTCGTTCAGGAACCACGCTTCTTCGACGTGCTCGTCACGGAAAACACCTTTGGCGATATCCTCACCGACGAGGCCTCCTGCATCACGGGTTCCATGGGGCTGCTCCCGTCTGCTTCTATTGGCGAGGGCACACCCGTCTTCGAGCCTATCCACGGTAGCTGGCCGCAAGCCAAGGGCAAGAACATCGCCAACCCCTTGGCGCAAATTCTTTCGGCAGCCATGCTCTTTGAGCATTTCGGACTCCTCAGCGAGGCGCAGCTCATTCGCGAGGCAGTGCGTCAAAGCCTCGATGCCGGCATCCGCACGCCCGACATCCAAACTCCCGACGGCGCCCACTATGGCACGCGCGAAGTAGGTCAATGGATAGTCAACTGGATAGCGCAGCAGTGATGCAGAGCGGCTCAAGCAGAGCGCCCCATCCACTTCGTTTTTGTTAGCCTACAGCCATCCGACGTGCGGAGCAGCAAACAAAACTTTAGGGGTAGGAATACACCAACTTCCATAATGCAAAAGAGAGAGACTGCGAAGCTTCATGCCGGCTTCGCAGTCTCTGTTTTTGTTGGCCGTGTTTACTCAAAGTTTGCTTGTAATGCGCGTTCAACATCAGCATTGTACGGCTCCGTCACTTGGAATCTGCATTTTTGCGAGTGTCGTATGGTTCCGGCAGTTTGGAAAAACATTTTTGGAGCGGAAATGCCACTACTTCGCCTCTCTTGGGAAGGTGTGCTACTTCGGTAGGCTACAAGCGCAATGCCGCATGGCTTCATCCACTGATGATTGCGCATTTAAGCTCGTTGCAGCAGCCGAAAAGGGGTGATTTGGGCATTTTGCTTATGGATTTTGCCGGAATTGACGTCATTTTTGTCTCTCGGATGCACTCTACCCTCTTAAAGGTCGAAGAAAAGGCGATAATTGACGCAATTGTTAAGTGTAACTTCTGATAATAAAGCTGTTTAGCTTATTTACTTAATGCTTTGATAGATGCCATCCGACAGTTGCAAAAACATTTTTTGCGACTGTCGTACGGCTCCGACGGTTGGAAAATATGTTTTTGTAACTATTGGAGCAGTATGACGTTAAATTGATATCGTAGGAACCGA
>JAFOWI010000102.1 GCA_017425985.1 Bacteroidaceae bacterium
CCGCTCGTGCATAAATATGTGCATATTTGCATAAAAACAGCGTTTTCTGCATATTTTTTTAGTGAGCGGTAGCGTTGGTGAAAACCATTTTTTTGCGGCTTACAGGTCGCTCATCACGAATGTCGTGTGGAATCCGGGCACAGCGCGGTCGGCAAGGCGCAACATGATGCCTTGTTTCATCAACATGAGGCGCGAAAGCGGCAGTCCGATGCCCGTTCCGGTGGGTTTGGTGGTGAAGAAAGGCAGGAATATTTCGCTTCTTGCCTCGGCAGGGATGGGCTTGCCATTGTTGCTGATGGCGAGGGCAAAGTGGGTGGAGTTTAGGTGCTGTTTCGAGTCGTTGCCGTTTGGCGCGAGCCAGCGGAAGTCAAGGGTTGTGGCTCCGGCTTCGCGGGCATTTTTCGCCAAATTGATGATTACTTGTCGCAGCTGGTCCTCATCGGCGCGCAGGGTGGCGGTTTCGTCCAGTTGGATGGACCATGTGAGGTCGGGCTGCAGGCTCTTGAGCGAGTGGAGCAGGGTGTGAAGGCAGATGTCGGAGGGGTGAGGCTCGGGGATGGAGGTCATCTGTCGGAAGTTGCTCACAAAGCGCATCATGCCCTCGCTCGTGTCGTGGATGGCAGCGATGCCCTCTTCGTAGGGTGTGTTTTTCAGTGCAGGGTCGGCGAGGTAGGCTTGCGCAATACTGCTGATGGGGGCTGCGGCATTCATGATTTCGTGGGTGAGCACGCGCGTCAGGCGTTGCCACGACTCCATCTCCTTTTGCGCGGAGAGCGTTTGTATGTAAGTGCTGAAGTCGTTGAGCGCCTCCTGCAAAGCGCGTTCGCCCCGGGAGAGACCTTTCGATGGGAGGCGGAAGGTGAAGTCGCGGTTGCGGATGGCTTCTCGCATCAGGTGGGCGCGGTCGCAGAGCAGGCGTTGGTGCTTCAGGTATTTATGGATGCCGAAACCGATGAGCACGATGGCTACTGCTCCGGCTATGAGTAAGTGTGTGGTGGTCATTGTTTCTTCATTTTAGCGTAGAGCGTTTGGCGCGTAATGCCGAGGAGTTCGGCGGCTCGACTGATGTTGCCGTGGCATTTTTCGACCACGCGGAGCACGTGTTCGCTCTCCACCTGTTCCAGCGGACGTACATCGCTATTTTTGCGGATGGCGTCTTTCAGTGTGCGCAGGAGTTCCTCGTTGTCCCAGGGTTTGGTGACAAAATCGGCAGCACCGCTTTTCAACCCCCGCACGGCGAGCGGAATATCAGCGTAGGCAGTCATCAGCACAACGGGAATGTCGGGGTGGTGTCGGTGGATGGTTTGCAACCATTGCAGTCCGTCCTTTCCCGAGTTGACGCCTGGCGCAAAATTCATGTCGAGCAACACGAGGTCCACGCGCTCCTGATTCATCGCAACGAGAATCTGCTCGGGCGCAGCGAGCGTAATGATTTTTGCAAAGTAGCCGCCGAGCGTAATTTTGAGGGCGGTGAGCACAGCCGGATTGTCGTCCACAATGAGTAATGTGTCAGTCGTATTCATGTCGGTATTATTTTTTGGCAAAAGATTAAAAATCTATTTTAGCAGCGCTAAAGAGGTCACGTCATAGTCCATAATGAGAAAAAGGTCGTGAGATTAGTGGCATGGTTCGTTTATCACCACCCCAACTCGAAGTGCCCTTTTGGCATTTCAAATTTTCGGAATCTTCTTTAGTTAATTGAAATATAAAGTATTCGGGGAAGCGCTTAATGTTACGTTATACCTGCCGATTCATCTGCGCGGTTGCTGTCACTTCCAAAGTAGTTGGTGTATTCTTTTTTGCCATAATGTTTTCATTTTGTTGCAAAGTTACAATTTTTAATACACTCTGTGTGAGGCAGAGTGTATGATAATC
>JAFOWI010000103.1 GCA_017425985.1 Bacteroidaceae bacterium
GACCGCTACGAAAGCAATGGTTTCCTCGCTCATTCCGAAGACTGCGCCGAAGAGCCCGAAGAGCAACATGATGAGCACAATGACAATATTGCCCACACCTACACGGCGCACAGCACCATAGCGCTCAAGGCGCTGCGTACGTGCGATGAAGCGCATAATCCCCTCGTCCACGGCTTTCGTACTGTTGATAATCCAGAACGCACCGCCAATAATCAGCACAAAGACAATGATGCCCGACTGCTTACTAAAACCCTCGTAAACCGCCGAGAGCACCTGCCACGACTGAGGATTGCCGCCAGGCACAAGCCATGTGGAGACGGCGCACAACACCAGCACGAAGAATATGATGACATAGGTATTGGGAACTTTGAATTTTGACATTTTAAAGTTTTTATTAGTTAACGAGTTGACAAGTAAACGAGTTGACGAGATGGTTTGGCATGAGAGGTGAGAGGTGCAAGTAGAGAGGAGAGACCATCCGGATGGACTACTCTCTCCTCTCTACTCACTAACCGTTACTCACTCTGAAGCTGCGTGATCACCTTCATCAATTGTTCGCCAAGTCCGATAGAGTAACCCTGCGAAACGAATACTACACGGTTGAACGTGTCTGCCACAAGGATGATGGGAGTACGAGGCGATTTAAGTTTCATCTCTGCCACCATCTCATTATATATAACGTCGTTGACGTCCGTACCCCAAACAATGTTTGAGGGGAGCTGCGTAAAGGCGTCGTAATCAAAGCGCGCAGCTTCGCTCTCTGTGCGGAAGAGCATCACCATCTTCTGTCCCCACTTTTCAAATTCCTGCTTATACGGAGCGAGGTCGCGCATAAAGTGGTTGGTGGGTTCGTCGCTGGGCGCTACGATGGCAATGACGTAATAGCCACGGCCGGTAGCCGAGAGGATGGAGCGCTGTGCCTTTGTCTGTGCGTCGAAGAAGATGTTTTCACTGTTGAAACTTCCCAACACCTGAAGGCGCTCAGCACTTGCACGCTGTACAAAGTCTATCGTATGGCGTCCGCCTGCGGGGATGTTTACAAACGTAAGGTGAGCCAACACGCCTCCATCGGCCATGCGAGTTCCCGTCACCAAAAGGTAGTCGCCAGCATCAATGCTTGCACCCTTCTTCAGGAGCGAACTCCATGTTTCGCTATGGCTATACTGCTGGAGCTTCAGCTTGCCATCTACAATCTTTGAGATAGAGAAGTGTGAGCCATACTTAGGATCGTCCACAAAGGGCGATGCCTCGTACTTCGCAAAGAGTTTACCCTGTGGGAGCATTGTAGCCACTTCGGCTTCGAAATTCACATCCACCCACTGCTGGCGTTTGTCGGCATACTGCACCTTACCCGTAACGCCGTCTATACGCGCTGCGATACCCATGGCGCGGGCTGCGGAAACAAAGAAAATGTTGCGCGAATGAGCGTCGCACACACGCATATCCCAGACTCCGGCAGGCGACATGCACAAATTCAGCGGATTCCACAAGCCATTGACCACAATGTTCTCGCGGCACCACTCTACCCACAACGCAGGATTTTCGGCATAAGCCTGGCGCTGCTCAGCATCGATGACTGACTGGAAGAACGCCTTGTAGGGAGTGAGCATTTCGTTAGCCACACGCGGATTGAGCACGTAGGCATCATAGAGCTTTGACGTCTCCTTGCGCACAAGGGGCGTATTGATTTGGTCGTTGAGCACCTGGGCTGAAATGTCGCGGCGGTCTTTTTCCGACACCACCTGCAACACGGTGAGCGCACGCTGGCGGAACGTGTCGGGCGCTTGGCGCAAATAGTCGGCAAGCGTTGCGTGGTTGCCTCTCGACGCTGTCAGCACCTGACAAACAGCCTCCTTCGACAACTGCAACGAGTCAGCCAGCGCCACCATAGCCTCTTCCTTCATAAACGTAGCTACGTAAGCCAAACGGATAGAGTCTTCGTAAGCAAGGCGCACGTTGTTTTGCTCGCGCTGCTCAGCGGTGACTTCAGGTTGCGTGCTGCGCTCAGCCGGGGGAACAATGTCGAATTCAAGCGTTGCTTCGTAACCGGGTTCTTTGTCGAGCACAAGCATTGTTGTGTCGGCAGTGCCTGCCTGGCAGAGCGCAAAGCCATAACGTCCTTCATACGTAGCCCACGCAAGAATGGAACCCTTACCCGTTGTGAGTTGGGCAACACCCTGCTCATTGCTGTTGGTGCGTGCTGCGGTGAAGAATTCAGCGTAATTATATATTTTGAATTCAACTTCGGTCGAAACTGGATTACCCTTATCATCCACCACCTTTACTACGACCGGAGCTGTTGGAGCGTAGTTCTCTGTAACGTTGATTTCGGTGAAACAGAGCGTTTGGCTCACCACCTCTTCAGGACCTCCGTAGCGGCCGAAAGCCTTGGTGTGCATCAGCATACCACGTGAGGCCGGCGCGTTGAACCATGCGAGGTCGAGCACAGGTTCGGGTTCGCAAGCTCCGAGGAAGTGCCACTCGCCATCAATCCAAGCCTCTACCCAAGCATGATTAGAGTCGGTGTGTGCCCAACGAGGTGTATAAACCTGACGCGCAGGAATGCCCACTGCACGAAGCGCTGCTACGGTGAAAGTAGATTCTTCGCCACAGCGACCATAAGCCGTCTTGATAGAAGCGAGGGGCGAGCTAGTGCGCGAATCAGAAGGAGTGTACGTCACTTTTTCGTGGCACCAATGATTCACTTCGAGCACGGCGTCCTTCATAGAAAGTCCCTCGATACGAGGTTTCAACTCATTATAAAATATAGCACGACAACCATCCAGATTTTCGTTGTTCACGCGTGGAGGAAGTACAAAGTGCAAAAATTCGCGGTCGGGCACACGTTCGCCCCAAGGCATTTCGGCGCGTGCACGCAGAGCGTAGTCCACACATTCAAGATAGTAATCACCGGAATAGTCGGTCATGTCGGGCAAAGCCATGTAGGCATAAAGAAATTGCAGTGCCTCGCGCTGTTCCTTTGTAAGTTCGCGCTCGAACACCTCAAAATACTTAGTCTTTTCGACTATGCTCTGACGTTGCTCAAAATCGGCAACAAACACTTCGCTGCCCTCAAAACCATCGTTCGCCGTGTTGCCACAACTGGAGAGCAATGCCAATGCTGATAAGGCAAAAGCCTTGATTGAAAAACGCTTCATAGAAGTTCACCAATTTAACGGGGCAGCAAATCGCATTTTGCCGCCTCAATATTTAATTATTTCAGCAAATATAAAGATTTATTCAGATTAAGGCCGTATAAATCCCCATTTTTCTTTAAAACTCACGAATTGTCGCACAAACTAAGGCAAAATTTACTTAAAAATTCCTATTTTTGCAGACTAATAAATGAGTTGACGAGTTAACAAGGTACGAGTTGACAAGCAGGTTTGGCTCGAACGCTTGTTTGTGCGCTGGTTTTCATTACGCATGGCAGCTGTACTCTATTACACATCACGTTGACAAATAAATCAACAGATTAAACAGATAACACAGATTTCCACGTCCAGCATAGCAAAACCGTATAAATCCGTGTAATCACGTTGATAAATAAAGTAATCCGCATGGCAGTTGTACTCTGAACTCCATTACACATCACGTTGACAAATAAATCAACAGATTAAACAGATGACACAGATTTCCAAATCCTGCATAGCAAAACCGTATAATCCGTGTAATCACGTTGATAAATAAAGTAATCCGCATGGCAGTTGTACTCTACCATCAGTTGTACTCTGTACTCTACTAAAATACACTCTACAATTCCACCATATTATGGCAAACGAAAAGATTATCCTCACAGGCGACCGCCCCACAGGCCGTCTTCATATCGGACACTACGTAGGCTCGCTCAGCCGCCGCGTAGAATTGCAAAACGAAGGCGACTTCAGCAAGATGTTTGTCTTCATCGCTGACGCACAAGCCCTCACCGACAACATCGACAATCCCGAAAAGGTGCGTCAAAACGTAATCGAAGTTGCGCTCGACTATCTGGCATGCGGACTCGACCCCGAAAAGGTAACGCTCTTCATCCAAAGTCAGATTCCCGAGCTCTGCGAACTCTCTTTCTACTTCATGGACTTGGTAACCGTGAGCCGCCTTCAGCGCAACCCCACGGTGAAGACAGAAATCGCCATGCGCGGTTTTGAAAGTTCCATCCCCGTGGGTTTCTTCACCTACCCCATCTCGCAAGCTGCCGACATCGCAGCTTTCCGCGCAACTACCGTACCCGTAGGCGAAGACCAGCGCCCGATGATTGAGCAAGCCACAGAAATCGTGCGCCGCTTCAACTACATCTATGGCGACACACTCGTGGAACCCCAAATTATGCTCCCCAGCAACGCAGCATGCCTCCGCCTTCCCGGCACCGACGGCAAAGCAAAAATGTCAAAGTCGCTCGGCAACTGCATCTACCTCTCAGAAACAGCCGACGAAGTGCGCAAAAAGGTAATGTCAATGTACACCGACCCGCTCCACGTCAACGTAAGCGACCCTGGTCATGTTGAAGGTAACGCTGTGTTTACATACCTCGATGCATTCTGCACCGACGACCACTTCGCTCGTCTCTGGACAGACTATGCCAACCTCGATGAACTCAAAGCGCACTACATGCGCGGTGGTCTTGGCGACGTGAAATGCAAGCGCTTCCTCGAAGCCATCCTTCAGGAAAAACTCGAACCCATCCGCCAACGTCGTAAGGAATTCGAAAAAGACATCCCCGCTATCTACGACATGCTCCGTAAAGGTTGCGAAGACGCACGTGAAGTGGCAGCCAAGACGCTCGACGATGTGCGCAAGGCTATGAAGATTAACTATTTTGACGACGCAGCACTTATTGCTGAACAAGCAAAGCGCTTTAGCCAACAATAACATCATTGGAGTAGCAAACACGACTTTTCGACAAGTAATAACAACGTTTTTGCAATCCAAAGCCCAGTTTTTCGCACTTAACAGTCAGCAGAAAAGGCTTTACATTAAAAAAACAAACGCATTATTTGGTCAAAATAAAAAGATTGTCTAACTTTGCACCTCGAAAAAGCGAAACTTTGACAAAAACAAAAAAATAAATATAGAAAAATGAAAAGAACATTCCAACCTCACAATCGCAAGAGAAACAACAAGCATGGTTTCCGCCAGCGTATGCTTACAGCTAATGGTCGTCGCGTTTTGGCAGCTCGCCGCGCTAAGGGCCGCAAGAAGTTGACCGTATCTGACGAAGTTCACGGCAAGAAGTAAATCTCTGCGCAGTCGGGAGACTGCATGCGTTGAGGTTTAAAATCATATAAGATGGTGTGTCAAAATCAACTTTGACGCACCATCTTATTTTTTTACTAAAATTAAAAGAAACAACTTAAAAGACCCACCGTAAAATACAACCTGTTTCACTCTTAGAGTGATGTATTAAGAATAAATAGTGTATTCACTAAGACACTAATTGGAATATTCACTATATTTACACCTCAAGTGTTGGGATATTTGAGTTGTTCAAGTGAGGAGAACAGGCGCTTATCGGGCACTACAATTGTTGCACCGCCAACAATTGGATGGATCATTGTGTCGAAGCCTTCCATAGTGGCATCAACTTGCTTGTCTTCCGACCTGTAGCACGTAATTTCAACAGGGATTTAATGCCTGAAATTAAGGCATTTATTTCACTGATAAATTTCGTGTAATGCGCATCACCGTGAAGAATTGCACAGGCGTTGACCTTCTGAGTAAATGCGTTGTAAGCATCTACCACCGCGGCATGTGTCTCTTTCACCCTTCCCTTTTGGTAGTGCGCACGTTCAGTGTTCTGGGCATCCAGTGCAATCTTAAATTCAACTGTTGCGGCACTCAATCCCTCAAACCATTTTTGAAGATGCAGCTGGGAAAACTCTTGCGTGGAGCGTTGTTGCAAATCTTCGATGACACTATTGAGCAAGGCGTAGCGCATATTGACCGATATGTTGTGGATGCTCCCGTATTTGCTGATGCTGTCCTGCACTTTTTGTGCCGTTTGACACAGCTCTTCGCAAGGGTGCAACAACATGCTTTTGAGATACCCTTTAAGACCGCGATACAGCTTCACAGCACGTTCGCTTGCTGCTGCAACTGCTTGTGTCTCGCGCTTGTAATTCTTTTGTTTTATTACCGTTTCGTATGCGTGTACAGCCTTTCGAAACGGCGTTACCATTGCTTTGTCTTCAGAATTGGTAAACGACGCTTCAGAAGTTTCCAAGAAACGTAAAAGGAAACCTAGAAATTCATCATAATGCACCCCTTTGATGCGAAATTTTTGGATGGTGTTCATGGTATGTAAATCAGATGGATAAGTTATGAATTTGCACTATGTTTAAGACGCTTCTCCGCTTCTGACTGCACCTCAACTCATATTGGTTTGTCATTGAGTGAAGGAGCGAGTAGCGATACTCCGCCTCTAAAAGGTGTCGGAATCCTCGTGTTGCCTTTAAATCGCTGCGGAATTTGAGTAAAAACGTCTGTTTTTTGTAAGGAACCCACAAAGGTAATATCTTTTTTACTTATAACGCATTTAAAATCAGTATGGAAATAGGGTGAAACTATACGAAACGGCATTTTTACGCCAATAACCTCTGTGGCAACCCCTAACAATTTGCATTTCGGCGATGAGGCGTGTGTAATTCGACGGTTATATGCTTGCTTTTCGTGCCGTTGAAAGGCAAATCTTGCCGTCAATACGTCGAAAATAGTAGAGAAAACACCGTATTCGGCAGTTCTCAGCATAAAAAATAGATTTTTACCATCATTACCCACGATTTGTATCCACAAAATGACGGTTTTACTACCGTTACCTGCAGTTCTCGCCCATAAAACATGATTTTTATGACTGTTACCTACGGTTCTCACCAGTAAAACAAGAATTTTAGAACTGTTACCCTTAGTTCTCAGTTCTCAAACAACATTTTTAATGTTATATTCGTGAGTTTGGTACATGCACGAAAAGCATAGTCGCCAACTTTTGTAACACTGCGACCTAAAGTTAAATCCGTTAAATTAGAACAGTTATAAAATACCCAGTTCCCAAGCGTTTTAACGCCATCGGGTATGATTACATCCTTAAGACCAGTACAAAAGGCAAAAACTGACTCTTCTATCATAGTAACACAACTCGGAAGCTCTATATCTGTAAGAGAATAACAATCGCAGTATTTACAAC
>JAFOWI010000104.1 GCA_017425985.1 Bacteroidaceae bacterium
GAAGGTTGTCTTTTGGGGATGGGGTTTCACAAAACCACAACCCCTCCCCAAAAGACAAAATTCAATCGCGCCTACAGATTTTTCAAAATAAGCAAAAAAACTTGCAGATTTATTTGGTCAGGTCCTATATTTCTGTGTGAGACTAAAATATCCGCGAGCGCCTGGCAGTGTAATTTCCCATTGCCTCGTTCCATCATGCGAGCCGACAGAATGTTGCCCCAACAATGTCCGCGGCGCAACCCCCTCTATGCGCCTACTCATTTAATATATATATAATAGGGCGCAAAGCGGCAGCCGCACGCAACGCAACTACAAAGGTAAGCGCTTTTCTGCCAACTGAAGAAATTTTTACAAACTTTTCTGCAGTGTCCGACTATTTCGGACTCGCCCGGCCTAACTTTGCAACATCAAACAAATACCGGCAGCCGCACTTTATTTGCAATAATTGCTTTTTTTATTAACCCCTTATTTTTCTTGATATGAAGAATTTTAGTTTGATGGACCATTGTGCTGTGAAGCACGCGCGCCATCGCCAACCCTCGCTCGGGGAGCGCAACCGCAATCCCTTGAACATTCGCTATTCGCCGGCAAACCGTTGGAAAGGGCTCAGTGCCCGAACGCCCAATGTCGATGGCTTCTGCTGTTTCGACAACGTCGTCTTTGGCTATCGTGCAGCCATTGTGCTCCTGCTCAATTATTATAATAAGCACAACTGCCGCACGCCCGAACAAATCATTCGTCGCTGGGCGCCACCCACGGAGAACGACACCGAACTCTACATTGCCTGCGTCTGTGGCAGAGCCGACGTCCTCCGCACCCAGGTGCTCGACACGGACAGCCCCGACTTCGACCGCTTCGTCGCTGCCATGGCGCGTCAGGAGTCAGGGGCGATGATCAACGACGCACAAATCCGAGCCATCCGCGAGCAGTTCGACCTCTTCTGACAAATTCCCTTTACAGCAAACCTCAATTTTCCGGCTGCATCGCGCGGCCGCCTTACGCAAATTCCCCACCAATCATGATAAAAGAAATCACCCTGCGCGTCAATGTCTGCGGTAAGCGCAACTACAATGTCCCTACCAACTGCCTCCTGCGCTCAGAGTTGGCCATGGAGCTGTTTCCCTCACCCACATGCCGACAGGCTGTCGTCAAGATGCGCTACTGGATGCGCACCGACCCACTCCTGCGCCGACATCTGCGCCGGGCGGGCTATCGCCATCACACTCATTTCCTCCGACCCGCCGTAGTGCGTGTGTTTCGCGAGTTCTTTGGTTGACAACTTTTCTTTTTCGGAATGTTGAGTTTCAGGGTGGTAAAAAAGCATTTTGTGGTGATTGCAATAAAGAAGTGTCAAAAAATCCACGTTTTTTTTGTTGCGCTAAAAAAAACTTCGTACATTTGCCACGAAAATGCTTTATTATCTTTTTATTCACTTTAAACTCTCAACTAAATGAAAAAGTTTTTACTTTCATTGGCAGTTTTGTTTGCTGGCACAGCTGTAGCTCAGCAGTACAAGGCTGGAGATTTGTGCTATGAAGTTGAAGAAGGCGTAGAATTCCTCTTGTCAAAGGACGACATGGGTACTACATTTCTTACTCAGGACTCATGGAACTATCTCTCAACTGTCGCTAACGACAGTGCAAAGGTTGTTTTCGAATCAGCTGGCGAACAGACTGACGAAGGCTACGACCTCTACTACATGAAGTTCGCTGCAACAGGCGAATACATCAAGGACCAGATGCTCAAGAAGGGCTTCGACGGTTCAGACCTCCTTCTCTATCAGAAGCCTTTCATCTTCACTACTACTAACGTAGAAGAAGCTGCTAAGTGGACTGTATGCCCCGCTGAAACACGCTACAAGCTTACAGTTGAAGACGAAGACTACGTTGCTAACTGGCGCGTATGGACTGACGTAGGTACTGGTACAGACTCTGCAGAAGATGTTGAAGCCGGCATCCAGAACAAGGAAATCCTCGACGGTGCAATCGTTATCATGAACGCTCACCTCGTTGAAGAAGGCAACGAAGCTACTTACTTCGAATATCAGACTCCTTCTAACGAAGCTCCTTATGTGATGTTCGCTCAGCACGGTCAGAACTCTTGGTTCTTCTGGTATCCCGAAGAAATGGAAGCCTTCGAAATCCTCGAAGCTTACGTAATGGAAGTGCTCCCCAACGGTGTGAACTACGTAGTTGGTGACTGCCCCGGTCAGTACGACGCTGAATCAGTAGCAGTTGTTGAAGCTGTATATGCTCGTTACGAAGCTCTCTTCAATGGCGAAAGCGACGAAGAACCCCTCGTAGTACTCGAAGACCTCAAGGCTGCAATGAAGAACGTTAAGGTTCACGAAATGCGCGAAGGTTACTACTACATCCAGCCCAACCGTCAGGTTCCTCCCGGTTCTGGTAAGGCTGGTCTTATCTTCGACGAAGGCGGCGCTATCCGTGCTCAGGAATTTGCTCGTCCCGAAGTGCTCACAGTTGAAGCTTCTAAGTACATTTGGTACTTCAAGCCCGCAACTGAAGCTGACATCCTCGAAGCATATGCTGAACCTAAGGAAAATGCTTACTACATCCAGAACTACGGTACAAGCAAGTGGGCTACTAACGTAGTGGCAGACCTTACTGGTAACGGTGAAAAGACATTTACAACAGGCGACAAGGCTGCTGTTTACGTATTCGAATACCTCTCAGTTATCCCCGGTACTGTTTATATCTATACTCACCAGTCTAAGGGTAAGTGTACAGGTACAGACGAATGTCCTTACTGCGCTGCTTGGAACCTCCAGAACCACGGTAAGCACTGGATTTTGAAGTGGAATGCTCGTTGGGACGAAGGTAACATGATGTTCCTCTACCCCGTTGCTCAGGAAGAAGTTGACGCAATCCGCGACCAGGTTGTTCAGTACGACATCAACGAACGCCTCAAGGCTGTTATTTCTGCAGCTAAGGATAGCTACACTCGTGGTATCTCTTACAAGGGTAAGGATGTTGAACCTGCTGGCGACTTCGTAGACCATGGTTATGTTAAGTTGACTGAACAGGTTAATACATCTGTTGACGAAGAAACTGGCGAAGAAGTTAACGATACTGTAAACGTAATCAACGTTACATGTAACGCTCCCGAATCTACAGAAGGTTTCATCGAAGCACTTGCTGACAACAACTACAACACATTCTTCCACTCTACATGGAGTGCTTACGGTTCTTCACCCAAGCCCCACAACTTGATTGTTGACCTCGGCGAAGGCAATTCACTCGACGCTGTTTCAGTGAAGATTTTGAAGCGTAACACTTCTGAACACAACGCTAACCGTGCTCCTACTGAATTGAAGGTTTATGGTGGTGACAATGACTCTGTTTGGACAGAAGAAGGTAAGATCTTCGTTTCTTACACTTACAACTACCAGAAGGTTACTGTAGGCGAAGAATCTAACGATACACTCACAGTAGTTAACGGTATCGGTTTCGGTGCAACAGGTCTTTCTAAGGCTTATCGTTACCTCCGTTTCGACGCTGTTAACAACCTCAACAACGAAGTTAACCAATTCTTTGCTATCTCTGAATTTGGTGTATTCGGTGCTGAATACGATCCCGCAACTTCACTCAACGGTGTTGTTCCTCAGGAATTGATCGACGCTCTCCTCGCTGAACTCGCTAAGGCTGAAGCTGAAATCGCTGCTGGCAAGGGTACTGAAGCTCAGATCCTCGCACTCCAGGCTGCTTACGACGCTTACCTCGCTGAATTCCCCGATCCTACTCGTTTGACTGACGCTCTTGCTGCTGCTAAGGGTATCGTTGAAAACATCGGTACTGCTGTTGACTCAACAGGCGTTAAGGGTGCTGGTTACTATCCTCTCGCTGCTGCTGAAGCTTATGCTGCTACTATCGCTGAAGTTGAAGCTACAGTTAAGGACGTAATGCCTCTCGCTGAAATCAACGAAGCTATCGCTAAGCTCGACGCTGCTGCTGTTGCGCTCAAGAAGTCACTCGCTATGCCCGAAGTTGGTTCTTACATCCGCGTACGCTCTGCTTCTTCAAATGCTACATTCGTTGAAGGTATCGTTTACGCACGTGGTGGCGACAACGAACGTGGTATCGTTCCCGGCTTCGCTCCTCGTACAGGTAATGAAGAAGAAGGTTACTCTGATGACCTCGACATCGCTGCTTCTATCTCTTCTGTATGGTTCGTAGAAGATGTTAAGGAAAACACAATGGCACTCCGCAACGTTGGTACAGGTCTCTACCTCCAGGCTAACACACCTGTAAACAACCAGCACGCTGTCCTCAACACTGAAAAGGCTATGATCGAAGTTCAGGCTGACGGTTTGAAGCGCGGTGGATTCTTCAACTTCAAGATGGGTGTTGACTCTGTTTCTAAGAAGGAACTCTTCATGAACACAATGGGTTCATACTACCTCTGCGGCTGGCATTCAGCAGCTGGTACTGACAACTCTTCATTCTCTATCGAAGAAGTTGACCTTTCTAACTACGAACAGGCTCAGTACTCTGTTAAGGTAGGTGAAGAAGCAACATTTGTTACGCTCCCCGTTAACGCTATGTACATCAATACAGGTGCTTACGCTTACACTGTTGCTGGCTACTGCGCAGCTGACAAGAAGCTCTACTTCGCTCCCGTTGAAGATGGTGCTGTAATCGAAGCAGGTACTCCTATGTTGGTTTACGCTCCTCAAGATGTAACAGCTGTTAACTTCTACCAGGAAGCTAATATCTCTTCTATCGACGAACTCACATTCGGTTACGAAGGCAAGGCTGCTAACGGTCTCGTTGGTACTATCTTCGGTCAGAATGTTGGTGAAAACCTCGGTTACCTCACAGCGTTCGGTTCAATCGCTGCAACTAAGAACACTGTTGAAAACGGCGAAACTAAGCCCTACCGCGTTGGCGCATTCTACGCTTACGTTAACGGTAAGGAAATCCCCGTAATCGAAGAAAATCCCGGTGTTGATAAGGAAGATCCTTCAACAGGTTACGCACTCGACCTCGAATCTCTCGACCTCGTTAACGCTATCGAAGGTGTTCAGGTAGAAGCTGCTGCAGTTAAGGGTGGTGTTTACACTATCTCTGGTGTACGCCTCAACTCAACTAAGAACCTCCCCGCTGGTCTCTACATCATCGACGGTAAGAAGGTTATCAAGTAATTGAGCAATCTCAATAACTGACAAACATAAGAGGGTGTGTCAACAATGACACACCCTCTTTATATAATATAATAATGAGTACGCTTCGTTCCGGCGGTGGTTTCGTTGAATTATTCATTTCCAACACAACATCTGCGGCAAAAACTATTCCGTTTTTCATCTATATATGCGAAATACCGGCTAAAATGTTTGCAGATTCCAAAATAATTCGTAATTTTGCACCGTCTTTCTAACGAAAGCGTAAAGTTTGGTCCATGGTGTAATGGTAGTCACTACAGGTTTTGGTTCTGTCAGTCAAGGTTCGAATCCTTGTGGACCAACTTAGCAAGCGAGCAGTTCGGTTTCGAACTGTTCGCTTTTGTTTTATGCACGCCTTAGCAATGTGGTTGTAGGTTTTCCATTTGCGCTCGAAGCGCGCGCCTTGTTTCTGCGTTGTCGAGGCGTTGACGGAGCTGCTGGGAGTGGCGGTTTCCGCGTTTTGAAATCCATTTTATTAACTCAGTTTCACAATCTTAGAAAATCTCCGTCCGACGAGGTTTTAAATACTTAATTTATTGGAAGTTTACCCCTTATTTTCCTCGCCGGAATCTCGCATTTTTGCGAAAAAAAATGTAACTTTGCATAGTTAATAACAACGATATTTACTGCTCTTATAATGGAAGAAGAATTGATGATGGATGCAGCCTATTCGGCCAGTAATATTCAGGTCCTTGAGGGCTTGGAAGCTGTGCGTAAGCGCCCGGCTATGTACATTGGTGACATTAGTGAAAAAGGTTTGCACCACCTTGTATATGAAACTGTAGATAACTCTATCGATGAAGCCCTCGCAGGCTACTGTAAGAATATTGAAGTAACGATTTGTGAAGACAATTCGATAGTTGTGCAGGACGATGGTCGCGGTATCCCCGTAGATATTCACCCCAAGGAAGGACGTTCGGCGCTCGAAGTCGTAATGACGGTGCTCCATGCCGGAGGTAAGTTCGACAAGGGTTCGTATAAGGTTTCCGGCGGTTTGCATGGTGTTGGCGTGAGCTGTGTGAATGCACTCTCTACGCACATGCTTTCGCAGGTGTTCCGTGATGGTAAGATTTATCAGCAGGAATATGCCAAGGGTAAGCCTCAATATCCCGTTGATGTCGTAGGTGTTACCGAATTGCGCGGTACGCGTCAGCAGTTCTGGCCCGACCCTGAGATTTTCACCGTAACGACTTATAAGTACGACATTCTTGCGAACCGTTTGCGCGAACTGGCTTACCTCAATGCCGGAATCCGTATCAAGCTCACAGACCTCCGCCCTGACGAAGAAGGCAATATCCGCTCTGAGGTGTTCTTCTCTGAACTCGGTCTGCGCGAATTTGTGCGCCACATCGACTCAAGCCGCACACGCCTTATTGACGACGTGATTTACATCAACACTGAGAAAAACGGTATGCCCATCGAAGTGGCAATACTTTACAACACGTCGTACTCAGAAAACATCCACTCGTACGTAAACAATATCAACACCATCGAAGGTGGTACGCACCTCACAGGTTTCCGCACAGCCTTGACACGCGTGTTGAAGAAGTACGCCGAAGATACGGCTGCCAAGCAAATTGAGAAAGCCAAGATTGAAATTTCGGGCGAAGACTTCCGCGAAGGTCTTACTGCCGTGATTTCTGTTAAGGTGGCTGAGCCTCAGTTTGAGGGACAAACGAAGACGAAGCTCGGTAACTCTGAAGCCGCAGGCGCTGTTGCGCAGGCTGTGGGCGAAGCGCTGACAAACTACCTCGAAGAGCATCCCAAGGAAGCCAAAGTTATTGTTGACAAGGTGATACTCGCTGCTACGGCGCGTGTGGCAGCTCGCAAGGCGCGCGAAAGTGTGCAGCGCAAGAGCCCCCTTGGTGGTGGCGGCTTGCCCGGTAAGTTGGCTGACTGCTCATCGCGTAAACCCGAAATCTGCGAACTCTTCCTCGTCGAAGGGGACTCGGCAGGCGGTTCGGCAAAGCAGGGACGCAGCCGTGCGACGCAGGCAATCCTTCCTTTGCGCGGTAAGATTCTGAACGTTGAGAAATCCATGTGGCACAAGGCTTTCGAGAGCGACGAAGTGAACAACATCATCACAGCCTTGGGCATTCGCTTCGGTGTTGACGGCGAAGACTCTAAGGAAGCAAACATCGAAAAGCTCCGCTACCACAAGGTTATCATCATGGCCGATGCCGACGTCGATGGTCACCACATCGAAACGCTCATCATGACCCTCTTCTATCGCTACTTCCCTCAGCTCATCCGTGCGGGCCACTTGTATTTGGCAATGCCTCCGCTCTATCGTTGCAAGAAGGGTAAGGTCGAAGAATACTGCTACACCGACAAGGAGCGCGACGAGTTTATTGCAAAATATGGCGATGGACAGGAAAGTTCTGTATCGACGCAGCGCTACAAAGGTCTTGGTGAAATGAATCCCACGCAGCTTTGGGAAACAACGATGGACCCCGAGCGCCGTATGCTCAAGCAAGTGACGATTGAAAACGCTGCCGAAGCCGATTACATCTTCTCTATGTTGATGGGTGAGGACGTAGGTCCACGTCGCGACTTTATCGAAGCAAATGCTCACTATGCCGACATCGACGCATAATATTTAGGAATTAAGAGGTGCGCTTTTATAAAAATAGCGTATCACGAAGC
>JAFOWI010000010.1 GCA_017425985.1 Bacteroidaceae bacterium
AATCATATCTTGAGTTGTCTTCAGCAACTACAATGGAAGTCAAACCTGAGCAAAAACCGAAAACATCAGCCCCAATGCTGGTCACACTGTTAGGAATCTTCACGGAAGTCAAACCGTAGCAATAACTGAAAGCATAATCCCCAATGCTGGTCACACTATAGGTATTGTCATTATAAGTTACTGTTTCAGGTATGGTAACAGAGCCTGAATATTCTTCAACAGCATAGTAAGAATCGCCGCTGAAAGTGACTTCTACCGTCTTATCTTCTGCAGACATGATGTTGTAAAAAATGCCATCGACCTCGAAGTCGTGGGCAAAGAGAGGTGTGGCGCACAGCATGAGGGCTGCGCCAAGCGCTTGTAATTTTTGTTTCATAATAAATATGTATTAATTAATAAATATTAAAAATTTCAAAGTGTAGGGATTTCATCCGCAATGGCTCGGCATCCAATTTAATGCCCATCGCGCATTCTGCGTAAGAAAGAGAAAAATTCGCCGGCGATACGGTCGTTTTCAAGGATAGCACCGAGGTGGCAACCTTAAAAATGGTCATTTTGAAAAAAACCACCATGGTGATTCGATAGAAAATGGCCATTTTCAACTCCCGCACTATCGAAGCTGTAGCAAAAATAGTAGTCGGTGCAGCGAGAAACGCAAAAAACGTACCCAGAACCAATGAACGCTGACGGTAGAGCCATCAATTTCAATCCCTGTAATAAGCTTTATTGCGTGGCGACGTACCTTTCAATTGCTACCACACGGTTGCAAATTTACGCAAATAACTGTGAAGAACAAGATTTTATGGTTTTAAATTAGGCATAAGAGCCAATCCTATGTCAACTCTTCATCGAATCCGTGTGCCCACCGTCCGAACTCTACATCTCCGCATTCCACAAAACACATCCAAAACATTATTGACAAAATTGTATGCCAATTATTTGCAAAATATCAACAAAAAAAGAAAGCGCACCCTCTTATTTGATAAAGAGGATGCGCTTTCTTAAAATTTCTCTATTAATATTCTTGCCAGCTCTTAATCTGGATATCTTCCATCTTCATAGAGCAGAACGATTCGATGAAGGCCTTAGCGAGGCGCGCGTTGGTGAGCAAGGGGATGTTGTGGTCGATTGCTCCGCGACGGATCTTGTAACCGTTAGTGAGTTCGCGCTTCGTGTGGTTCTTAGGCACGTTGACGATGAGGTCGAAAGCGTGAGCGGAAATCATGTCCAAAATCTTGTTTTCGCCTTCTTCATCGGGCCATGACACTTCGATGGCTTCTACGCCGTTTTCCTTGAGGAACTTAGCAGTGCCCTTCGTAGCATAGAGCGTGTAGCCGTTTGCGGCGAGCATCTGTGAGGGTTCGAGAAGGTCCACCTTGCCATGGGCTTCGCCTGAAGAGATGAGCACATTCTTCTTGGGAATAGAGTAACCCGTAGCGATGAGGGCGTTGAGGAGCGCTTCGTGGTAGTCGTCGCCAAGGCAACCTACTTCACCCGTAGAACTCATATCTACACCAAGCACGGGGTCGGCATTCTGAAGGCGTGCGAAAGAGAATTGGCTGGCCTTCACGCCGATGCGGTCGATGTCGAAGGCGCTCTTGTCAGGACGGCTATAGGGAGCATCAAGCATGATGCGCGTAGCGGTTTCGATGAAGTTGCGCTTGAGAATCTTACTTACGAAGGGGAATGAGCGGCTCGCACGGAGGTTACATTCGATAACCTTCACCTGGTTGCCCTTAGCAAGGAATTGCATGTTGAAGGGACCCGAGATGTTGAGTTCCTTAGCGATTTGGCGTGCAATCTTCTTGATTTGGCGTGCCGTAGCAAAGTAGATTTGCTGAGCGGGGAAGACGAGGGTAGCGTCGCCTGAGTGTACACCGGCAAATTCAACGTGTTCAGAGATAGCGTATTCTACGACTTCACCATTCTGAGCCACGGCGTCGAATTCGATTTCCTTCGTTTCCTGCATGAATTGTGAAACGACCACGGGGAATTCCTTGCTCACTTCGGTAGCCATCTGGAGGAAGCGTTCGAGTTCTTCTTCATTATGGCACACGTTCATTGCCGCACCTGAGAGCACGTAAGAGGGGCGTACGAGCACGGGGAAACCTACTTCCTTCACGAATTCCTGAATGTCCTCGAGCGATGTGAGGGCACGCCAAGCGGGTTGGTCGATGCCGAGCTTGTCGAGCATTGCAGAGAACTTGTCGCGGTTTTCAGCACGGTCGATATTTACGGGCGACGTACCGAGCACGGGCACACCCTGGCGATGGAGCTTCATGGCCAAGTTGTTAGGAATCTGTCCGCCCACGGAAACGATGGTACCACGGGGTTGTTCGAGGTCGATAACGTCGAGCACGCGTTCGAAGGAGAGTTCGTCGAAATAGAGGCGGTCACACATGTCGTAGTCGGTAGACACGGTCTCGGGGTTGTAGTTGATCATAATTGACTTATACCCGAGGTTACGCGCCGTCTGAACAGCATTTACCGAGCACCAGTCAAATTCTACGGATGAACCGATGCGGTAAGCACCCGAACCGAGCACTACGACTGACTTTTCGTTCTTATAGTAGTTCACGTCATAACCTTCTACGGCATACGTCATGTAGAGGTAATTCGTGAGTTCGGGATGTTCAGAAGCCACGGTGTTGATGCGCTTCACGGCAGGAGTGATGCCGAGCTTCTTACGATAGTCACGCACTTCGAGCAATGCTTTTTCCATGCTTTCGTCAACCTTCAATACGAAGCGAGCAATCTGGAAGTCAGAGAAACCTGCTGCCTTCACTTCGCGGATGAGTTCGGCGGGCACTTCTTCGAGCTTGTTGTATGACTCGAGCTTGTGCTTGAGGTCAACGATATTCTTGAGGCGGCTGAGGAACCATTGGTCAATCTTAGTGAGTTCTTCGATGCGCTCTACGGTGTAACCTTCTTCAAGCGCCTGAGCAATGGCAAATACGCGGAGGTCGGTGGGGTTCGCGAGTTCTTCGTCAAGGTTTTCAAACGATGTGTGGTTGTTACCCACAAATCCGTGCATACCCTGACCAATCATGCGGAGACCCTTCTGAATGATTTCTTCGAAGCTACGGCCGATAGACATGATTTCACCCACAGACTTCATGCTTGAACCAATGAGGCGGCTTACGCCCGCAAACTTGGTCAAGTCCCAACGAGGAATCTTACAGATCATGTAGTCGAGTTCGG